>NZ_CAKVKB010000013.1 GCF_934754915.1 uncultured Clostridium sp. | reverse complement strand
CTAAAGAAGAAAACTGTATCATAAGAATTGCCTATAATATGGGAAAAACACATCAATTTTTAAAATAAATAGCATATTAATCCATATAATCTTTTCATAAAAATGGAGCTGTTACACAAATATTAAATTATACCATATATAGTATAAAACAACTTAATTATTGAGTAATATATGAATTGGATTTTTTAATATATAAGCTCCATTTTTTCATTTATAAACACTCTATAATATTATGCAGTTTGTAATAACTTTAATTTATTATATGCCTTATCAATGTATGGTGTTGAAACTCCAGTTTCTCTTCCCATCCTGCACAAATCATTGCAATATTGTTCTATTTCAATCTTTCGTCCATGTATTATATCATTATGCATAGAACTTATGCTCCATTTAGATAATTTCTTCAAACAATTAATAGCTGCATTATAGACATTTTCATGAAGATTTACACCTCTTGATCTGCCTATGTTTTCACATTCCTTAGCAATATTGCAGAAAGTCTCAAATTTCATTCTGTCTTCTAAGATTCCTTTTACTCCAACATCATAATATGAATCAGTCAAATTAAAAGCACAGTCAAAAACATAATTATTCCAAGCTTCTGCTTCAACATCATCTTTGATTTCACACTCTATATCAGCTTTTTTCAAAAGATTATATACTATCTGAAGATTCATTTCATATACAGGACGTTTTTTATTGCTTGATATTATTATTTTAGACTTTTGTTTCTTATGTATTACAGTTCCAGTTTCTATTGATCTTGCCCTTATATATGCGACAGCTTCTAAAATCTTTCCTCTTTCAAGATATGAATAAAGTCTGTTTCCACTATCAACTCCTCCTCCAATAGGAACTATAATAGTATATTCTCCTATCATTGGTGCAATTATTTTTGCAGTATTTTTTAGACAGCTTCTTTTTACACATACAAACATAATATCTACAATTCCTGCTTCTTTAGGATTATCCGTAACTAAATCCGGTTTTACATTAAAATTTCCATAAACATCACTATTAAGAGTTATTCCATTTTCAGCTATTTTATCTTTTGTTTTCTTGCTGCTGCTTAAAACACAAACATGTTCATCTGCTCTGCATAGCATAGCACCTAAATATCCACCTAAAGCACCTATTCCTACCACACCAATTTTCATATCCACACACTATCCTTTCTTCCTCTAAAATTATTAAAGGAAATTTTACACATCTACTATATAAGATATTCTACTATTTTTTATGATATAATAGAAATATATATTATTTATAAATACCATAACTATAAGTTATATATATGTTTCAATTAACACAAAACGTAGTTTTATTATTGATGTTTATATATTTTTTACTTATAATTAATCTCATCATCATACTAAACACATAAGATTTTTAATAATTAGGGAGTGTATATATTTAATGGTTGATTTAAATCTATATAAGGTATTTTTTACTGTTGCTGAATGCAAAAACATATCCCATGCAGCTGAACTTCTCTATGTATCACAGCCAGCTGTAAGCAAATCCATTAAAACTTTAGAACATAATTTAAATATAAAATTATTTTCAAGAAGTTCAAAAGGAGTTTCCCTCACACCTGAAGGCGAAGTTTTATATGAACATATTAAATCAGCCTTCAAAATTCTCAGCATAGGTGAAAAGTATATTGAAAAATTAAAAGATAAAGAAATGGGAAATATAAATTTAGGTGTAAGTACTACTATCGGAAAAAATTTCTTTCTTCCGAAATTCAGAGATTTCATAAAGCTTTATCCAAATTTTAAAATAAAGATCATAAATAAACCAACTCTTGAAACCATAAATCTTGTAAGAGATGAAAAATTAGATATTGGAATTATAGGTACTGCTCCTGTAGATGATGATATAGGTTTTATTAAAGTAAAAGAAATTCACGATATTCTTGTTGCAAGCAATACATACTTGAAAAAACTTAATTTAAAAAACATAGATGATATTTTTATAAAAGGATCTTTTATGCTTCTTGAAAACCCTAATGCAACAAGAGAATTTATAGATCAATACTTTAAATCACATGATTTAAACATAACACCTGATATTGAAGCCAGTAATATGGATTTTTTAATTGAATGTGCAAAAATGGGATTAGGAATAACTTCCAACTTGAAAGAATTTCTCTATGAAGAATTAAATGATGGAAGCCTTGTTGAAATACCTATTAAAGCTCCAATACCTCCAAGAAATATTGGTGTAATTTATAAAAAAAATTTAAGTTTATCAATAGCCAGTGAAACCCTTATAAAATTCCTACAGAATTAATTTTCTTATTTAATGAACTTAAACTAATTTGACTCCTTTCTATATTCTGATTTTGATAACAATATAAAAAATGAAATTGTCATAAATTTTATATAAATTTAAATTACTAGCTTTTTATGACAACTTCATTTTTGATTTTAATTTCTATATTTATTTGTTTAATTCAGTTTTAAATGTAGTTATATAATCCTTTATTACATTAATATCATAATTATTTTTTTCCATTAAAGTTATAAAATGCGATCCAACAATACATCCATCAATAATGTCTTTATATTTTTCCACATCTTCGGCATTTCTTATTCCAAATCCCATCATTACAGGAATTTTAGAAGTCTCTTTAACCTGTTTTAGATAATTTTGTACATCCTTGTGGAAATCAGCATTTTGTCCAGTAACCCCCATTGATGAAACACAGTATACAAATCCTTTTTGATCTTCAACAAGCATAGGAATTCTGTCTTTTGAAACTGGTGAAACAAGAGGTATCAAGAAAGGTGCTTTTTCATTTTTATCTAAGAATTCTCTTATTTCAAATGTTTCTTCAAAAGGAACATCTGGGATTATAAGTCCATCAACTCCACATTGAATACATTCATCTACAAATTTTTCTATTCCATGATATAAAATTGTATTATAATATAGCATAAAAACAATTGGAACTTCACAGTCTTTTCTTACACTCTTTACTAATTCAAATACTTTTTTAAGATTTGTACCTTTTTGAATAGATCTATAAGAAGCATCTTGAATTACAGGACCATCAGCTATTGGATCTGAAAATGGTATTCCAAGTTCAACAATATCAATTCCTGCTTCTGCCTGAGCTCTAATTATTTCTCCTGTTTTATCCATATCAGGAAGTCCTGCTGTCATATAAGTAATAAAAGCTTTTTTATTTTCTTTTTCAAGCTCTTTTAATCTCTTTTCTATTCTATTCATTTAAGCCACCTCTGTCTTCAATATATTTTGCAATTGTAGTAACATCTTTATCTCCACGTCCAGAAAGACATACTATTACAATATCATCTTTAGAAAGTTCTTTGCAAAGTTTTGGTAAATATGCAAGAGCGTGTGCACTTTCAATAGCTGGAATTATACCTTCCATTTTACACAATTCTAATAAAGCTTCCATTGCCTCTGTATCTGTCACACTTACATACTTAGCACGTCCTGTACTTCCAAGATAAGCATGTTCAGGTCCAATTCCTGGATAATCAAGACCTGCTGAAATTGAATAAGCAAGTTTGATATTTCCATCATCATCTTGAAGAAGATATGATCTCATTCCATGTAATACTCCAACAGTTTTTTCAGAAAACGCTGTTGCGTGTTCTCCTGTTTCAATTCCTTTTCCTGCAGCTTCAACACCATATAATTTAACATCTTTTTCATCAATAAACTCGGCAAACATTCCAATTGAATTTGAACCTCCTCCACAGCATGCAACAACAGCTGAAGGAAGTCTTCCTTCTTTTTCTAATATCTGTTTTTTAGCTTCTTTGCTTATGATGCTTTGAAAATTCTTTACTATTTCAGGATATGGATGTGGTCCTACTGCTGAACCTAAAACATAAAATGTATCCTCAGCTTCTTTTGACCATGTTCTTATTGCTTCATTGGTTGCATCTTTTAAAGTATTGCTTCCAGATGTTACAGGAACAACTTCTGCTCCAAGCATTTCCATTCTTAAAACATTAAGCTTTTGTCTTTCAATATCTTCTGTTCCCATGAAAACTTTACATTCCATATCAAATAATGCAGCTCCTGTAGCTGTAGCAACTCCATGCTGTCCAGCTCCAGTTTCAGCAATTACTTTCTTTTTACCCATACGTTTTGCAAGAAGAATCTGTCCTATAACATTGTTTATTTTATGAGCTCCTGTATGATTTAAATCTTCTCTCTTAAGATAAATCTTAGTACCATATTTTTTGCTTAACTTTGAAGCAAAATATAGAGGATTTTCTCTTCCTACATAATCCTTCATATAATAATTGTACTCTTCCCAGAACTTTGGATCATTTATTGCTTCATTATATGCATCCTCTAATTCTTTTAATGTATTCATAAGCGATTCAGAAACATACTGACCGCCAAACTCTCCATATTTTTTATTTTGCATAACTCTTCATTCCTTCCTTGTTAGCTTCCTTAATCATATGATAATATATTTTTAGAATATATTTCTATCACCGAAATTTATTTCACTTACTTTATAATTAAATATGTTCTTTTATAATTAACAATATAAAGATGATATATTTTAATACTGTTTTTCAAAATTATTCAATAAATATTTCTAAATAATTTTATTTATATGAGGAGATAAACCATGGCTATATATGATAATGAACGTCTTGTAATAAAAATCTGTAAATTATTCTATGAAGATAACATGAGCCAAAAAGATATTTCAACTGCTCTTGATATATCTAAACCACAAATATGCCGAATGTTAAATTATGCAAAGAAAAAACATATAGTTGAATTTACAATTAAAAATCCATATTCAAATGAATTTGAATTAGAAGAAAAACTTATAAAAAAATATTCTTTAAAAGAAGCTTTTGTCTTTAATTTTCCATATAATACAAATGATGAGGGCATAAAAAAACTTGGTGAATATTGTGCAGAGCAACTAGATAAATACTTTATAGATAATTCTATAATAGGAGTAATGAGCGGACGTACAATTGCAGCTATTTCAAATTTTGCTCATAAACTCACAAGAGAAGGACTTATGTTTGTACCACTTGTAGGAAATATGGGAACTAAAGGTAGGGCATGGCATGCAAATATAATTGCTGAAAATTTTGCAAGAAAAACCGGGGGAGATTACTGTCTTTTAAATGCTCCAATTGCTTTTCAAAATAAAGAAACCTGTGAATTATTTAAAAAAGAACCTTCTATTTCACAAATTTTAGAAAAAGGTAAATCCTGTAATGTAGCACTTGTAGGAATTGGTGAAATAAACCTTTCCTCTACTTCTTATTTAGAAGGTGCCTTTACTGAAACTGATATTAAAAAGCTCTCTGAAAAAAATGCTGCTGCTTCAGTGTGTACATCTTATGTTTCAAGAGATGGCCGAATTATTGATACAGATTTAACTTCTCGTTCTATCGGCATTTCTCTTAATGAATTAAAAAATACAACCACTATTGCAGTATCTACAGGAAAAGAAAAAATTAATGCTATAAATGCAGTTTTAAAAAGCGGATATGTTGACATATTTATGACATCTATTGATATAGCTGAGGAATTATTAAAGCTTTAAAATTTGAAACAATTAACAAAAAAGGAAATATAAATTAATTATAAAAGAGTATATAATTTTATTTTTTACATAAAACTATATACTCTCTTATCCAAAATTTGTTCTCCTTCAAATATTTATCATTATACTATTAATTCAAAGTCACTAATATACATTACAAGACTAAAATTACATTCAAAATTTATCTGATATATATAAAAAATATCAAAAAAATTTTTAAACATTTCATCATCAAGCACCAATTGCCCATTATAAAACGCAATACATAAAATGTAAATACTTTTTAAAACCATCAGATTTAATATATATATTTTTAAATTTCACCAAGTTCTAGATGATCTTTCACATATCTTTTCACTTTTTCTGAATCATGTTCCTTAAGTGCTTCATAAATATCTCTATGCTGAGCACATGCCTTTTCCATACTATTATTATAAATTTTCGAACTGCCTAAATATTTTTCAATCAAAGCTGATATAGAAAACATAATTGTTGAAATCAGCATATTTCCAGATGCCTGAGCAATTTTATAATGAAATTTACGATCTAGTTCTGCTCTCTTATGATTTTCACTGCATAAATTTAATTCATTCATTATATCATAGATTTCATCAAGTTCTTCTTTGCTTATATTTTGAGCTGCAATAGCAGCACATTCTGGTTCAACTATTTTTCTAAATTCAAGTATTTCTTCATTTCCATTTCCAAGCAAAAGAAATATTATTGATAATGGTTCTAATAAACTGTCTTCAAAATCTTTTTTTATAAAATTGCCTTCTCCATGCTTTGATTCGATAAGTCCAAGTATAGAAAGAGATTTTAATGCTTCTCTAACAGATGTTCTGCTTACCTGTAACTTCTCTGAAAGTTCTCTTTCTGAAGGCAGTTTATCTCCCTTTTTTAGTTCACCTGTTTTTACATTTTCTTTTATCTGTTCCATTACCACTTCATATATTTTTGTACTTTTTACTGGATTAAGCATTCCCATTTCCTTCATTTACAGATATATTTTTAATAGCTTCATCTACATATAAATTCAATTCCTTATAATTTTCTTCTGCCTTTTTTTCTTTATTTTGAAGATTATCTATTCTTGTCTTCTGTTTATCCAAATTATCTTTGAAATTCTCCAATGTGATAAATATCTCTCTTCTTATTTTTGGAATCACATCTACTATTTTCTTAATTCCATATACATATTCATCATCACTTATATTGAAGCATTGGAATAATCCTGATGTAAATCTTCCATCAGAAAATATATAGATATATCTGTCTTTCATTTCATCTGATAAATCAACTTCAATTTTATGTTTATATAATCTAAAAGTAGTATTGCCATCTTTTATAAATATAGGAAATATGCTTTCAAAAAGTCTTGTCATATCACAACTTTCATCTGTCATATTTGTAAAATCACATTCATTAAGTTTCGATAATATATCCTCTGTGAAAATGCTGTTTTTGATTTTTTTACCCAATTTTTCTTTTAGCTTCTGTTCTCTGCTTTCCATTAAAATATTATCTATGGAAGATACTATTTTTTCTAAAGGTCTGATTTTTCTTTTTGAATCTAAATCCATATAAATTCTCCTCCTCACTATAATCTTTTTGAATAGTACAAATTACTATAATTCATTGATAATACTTCATCAAAATTTTATGTAACGCATTTTTATTATACTCATACCTATATTTATCTTTTGCTTCACTGTTGAAAATTATTTTTTCTTTTTAGTTTATTATATCTATTTGTGGATATTTTATAATTGTGATTTTATATACTATAACCAATATATAATATTTATGCTTGCTTACAACATGCTATATGTTGAATTAACTTTGACATTTATACTTATATAAAAAATCCTCATTTAATAAAACTTGCGAAAACATTCCATATAGGAGGTGCTATAAGAACGGTTATAATTCCTGCAATTGCAATTGTAAGGCTACTCATAGCTCCTTCTGTTTCACCAATTTCCAAAGCCCTTGCTGTACCAACTGCATGGGATGCATTACCCATTGCTATTCCCATTGCAACCTTATCATTTATTTTTAATATCTTATCTAAAAATGGTCCCATTATAGAGCCTAAAATTCCTGTAATTATTATTGCAACAACTGTAATAGAAGGCATTCCTCCAAGCTGTTCTGAAAGTGCCATTCCTATTGGAGTTGTAATTGATTTTGGCAGTAATGATATTGTAAGTTCATCTGAAATATTAAATATTCTTGAAAGACCTATTATGGTTACTATTCCAGTAAATGCACCACATATTATTCCTATAAGTATTGGAACTGCATTTTTCTTAAATAATTCAAACTTTTTATATAATGGAAGAGCTAATGCAACAGTTGCAGGTGCAAGGAAAAATGAAATAATATCTCCACCTTTGCTGTAATCAGCATAATCAATATTGAAACATGATAATACTGCAATTAAAATTATTATTGCAATAAGAAGAGGATTAAACAATGCAAACTTTAGTTTTTCCTTAATAATCCCACCTATAAGATAGGCTATTATAGATATAAACACTCCAAATACCGGAGAACTTATTATTTCTTTCACTTTGAACACACCTTTCTCAAAAATTTAACTACATAAGCTGTTATTATCCATACTACAATTGTTGAAATTAATATTATTAGAGAAAAAGCAAGAATGTTTCCTTTTAAAAGATGAAAGCTTGTTATAAGTCCTACTCCTGCTGGAACAAATAAAAAAGACATATGAGATATTAAAATTTCACACATATCTTCTACCATCTCTACTTTTATTATTCCACTATATAATCCTAAAAATAATATTATAAGTCCTAATACTGTTCCTGGTATTGGCATATTAAATACCTTTTGAAGTATTACTCCCAAAAGATATGCCCCTAAAATAATCATAAGTTGTTTTAAATATTTCATCATATTCACCTCCATATAAATTAGCTGTTATAAAATTAAATTTAATAAATTATTAGCATATTCTTTTTATATAATATGCTGTGAACTCTTTCTCATTTCTAAAATGTAGTATAGTGGTAATACCACTATACCACTGTAGCACTTTTTTTATATTTTTTCAATAATAATCCATGATGCATTTCATATATTTTTATATTCAACATAAGAATATTTATAAATATATGTGATTGTAACTATATTTTTCATTTCAAATTTTGCATTTTATATGTATCAGATAAATTTTTAATCTTGCAATATATTAATATTAATTTTTAATAACTCCTCCTGTAAAAATTAATATACAAAAAAATATCACAATATTTTAATATTGTGATACCCTAAAAATTATTTACTTTTATCTTGAAAATTAATTATATATATTGCAGTTGCTATTATTGCTATTGCTGCTAAATATCTATAAGAAAATTTCTCTTTAAGCATTATACATGAAAATATCGTTCCAAATACCGGAATAAGAGCATTGAATATTGCTATTTCACTAACGGGATTATAACATATAAGCTGATTGTATAAAACAAATCCAACTACTGAAATTGCAATGAGTCCACATAATAAAAATAAACCTTTTAGTGTGATATGTGTAATTTCACCTCCACAAGCAATTCCACTTATAGTCAAAATAAGTCCACCAATAGAAAGACTATAGCCTGTAGCTACAATTGCATTGATTTTTCTTGTTATAATTCTTGTGATTATTCCTCCAAAAGCTGCACATATAGTATTTAATATCATCATTCCTTCTCCTGCAAGTGAAAAGCCGCTGCCTATGTCTATTCCAACATTTGCAATAATAATTCCTAAAAACCCCAAAAGACATCCTACTATTTTTTTAAAATTAATGTTTTCTTTAAAGATAATACATGCTAGAATAATAAGCCAGAATGTACCTAATGAATCAATTATAGATGCTTTACTTCCTGTACAATTAGACAATCCTATGTAAAAAAATAAATAATGAAGTCCTGTATTTACTAATCCAAAAACAAAAAGCCAACTCCATTCCTTTGATGATTTAATAATAATTGATTGTTTCATAAAATATGAAATTACTAAAGTTAAAATCCCGGCACAAAAAAATCTTATTCCTGCAAAAAGGATTTTTCCTCCAAAATCAGTATTTAAAATCTGAAATTCTTTCATTCCTAATTTTATAAACGGATATGCACATCCCCATGATGCCATTGCCATAAGTGCAAATAATATTACATATCCTTTTCTTTGAAATAAATTTTTATTCATTTTTATCTACCCACCATTATCTTAAGTTATAATTCACAACTGATTATAACACATGTTTATAATAGTTTTAAATTTCACTGATAATATTTTGTTAAATAGGAATATGTGTTATATTTTTAATTTTATTTGCTTTTTTGAAAGTTAGATTGTTTATTTTAATTAATTTTTTCGCATATTATTTATATGGTTGACGAGAATTTTTTAGTAAATTTATTTTCAGCTTTTCTCATGAACAAAATTGAAATGTTATAAATAATTTATGCAAATAAAAAAACTATAAAGCAAAATATTTTAAAATAAAAATAGATTGCTTTATAGCGTAACATCTTTTCAATAGTTAAAAATCATTCTGCTCATGAATAATTTAGTTGTGGACATTTTATAATTATAATTTATATAACATAAAATATCCTTTAACTTTTGATTACGGGCCTAAAAAATATACTCTCATCTTTTATTTTATATATTTCAAAATCAATATTATAAACAGCCTTAAGGTTTTCCTTTGTCATAACATCTTCTATAGAACCTTCTGCAAATATTTCACCATTTTTCATTAAAAATACTTTTTCACAATACTCTGCACATAAATTTAAATCATGAAGTATTGCTATAATTGTTTTATTTTCATCTTTATTTAATTTTTTTAATGTTTCCATAAGCTCAACCTGATGCTTTATATCAAGATGAGAAATTGGTTCATCAAGAATTATATATTTGGTGTCCTGTGCTATTGCCCTTGCAACTAAAACCCTTTGTGATTCTCCTCCACTTAAGTATGAAAATTTTCTTTCTTTAATGCTTGTGCAATTTGTAATTTCTAATGCATAATCAATAATTTCCTTATCTTCTTTGCTTAAATCTTTAAATTTTTTTACATATGGATTTCTTCCCATTGCAACAATATCATATACTGAAAAGTCTATATCTATGTTTACATTCTGAGGAACAAAAGATATTCTGCATGCTAATTCTTTTCTGGAATAATCATTTAAATTTCTGTCATTGAGATATATAAAACCTTCATTTACATTTAAAAATTTAAGAATATGACGTATTAATGAAGTTTTGCCAGATCCATTAGGACCTAAAATTCCATAAAATCCTCCTTCAGAGAAATTTCCATTTATATTCTTTAATATGTATTCATCTCCATAGTCACCTTTCCATGATAACTGAGATATAGTCAAATTTTTACGATCAATTTTCATATTTATGAAACCTTTCTTTTTGTACTTCTATACAAAAGATATATAAAGTATGGTGCTCCAAAAAATGCTGTAATTATTCCAACTGGAATTTCTGTAGGCTGTGCCGCTGTTCTAGCTATTGTATCACAGATAATCATAAAAATTGATCCTCCAAAATAAGAAATTGGCAGAAGCATTCTATGATCAGATCCCATTATAAGTCTTACACAATGTGGTACTATAAGCCCCACAAATCCAATTATTCCACTTACACTTACACTGGAAGAAATAAGAATTGTACTTATAATTATAAGTATCTTTTTTATCCTTGAGACATCCACTCCCAAGCTATATGCAGTTTCATCTCCAGTAAGAAGTATGTTTAATTCTCTTCCAAACATAAATAAAACAGAAATAGATATTAAAGATATTATGCTTAAAAATATTACCCTGCTCCAATTTGCAGAACTAAAACTTCCAAGTGTCCATAAATATACTTTTTCTAATTGTTCTCTGTTATAAATCATAAGAAGTGAAATTGCAGAACTTAGCATTGTACTTATAGCAGTTCCAGTAAGAAGTATATTGGTTGTTATAATACTTCCCCTTCCTCCTATGGATCCTATATTATATACTGCTATAACTGTAGCTATTGCTGCTGCAAATGAGCATATGCTTATAACTCCAATTCCTAAAAAATTCATTGTAATTCCGCTTAAAATTGCAATAGTTGCTCCAAGTGCTGCCCCTGATGAAATTCCAAGTATATGTGGATCGGCAAGACTGTTCTTAAAAACTGCCTGAAAGGTGCATCCCACCACTGCAAGGCTTCCTCCAACAAGAGAAGCCTGCAATATTCTTGGCAAACGCACCTTCCAAATAATAACTTCATATACTTGTTTAACATCTGATGAATCCACAAAACCTTTTAATATAGGAACTTTAGAAAATATTAATTTGAAAATATCTTGTATTCCTATAGATGATGAACCAACAGATGCACTTATTCCTATACAGAGGAGCAGAAAAATAAAAGAAATGCTAATGTAAACATATTTTTTTCTTTTCAGCTCCACTTATCTATCCTCCTGCTATTTAAATGCTTCTGGATGGAATATTTTTGCAAGTTCTAATACTCCATCTTTATTTCTATATCCCTGACGATCGATGAGATTATTATCTATTTCATAAACTCTTCCTTCTTTTACTGCTGTCAATTCATTATATCCTTCTTTAGACATAAAATCTTCTTTTTGTCCTTTTCCTATAACTATAATATATGGATCAGCTTCTATAAGTGATTCCAATGAAAATGACCAGCTATCAGATGAAGGAACTATATCTTTCCCTCCTGCAAGATTTATAAGGCCTCCTATGAAAGAATTTTCAGGCGCAGAAAAATCTCCACCTTCACCATATCCTACTACATAATATACAGTTGGATATTCAAGATCTTTTACTGCATTCTGTACATCATTTATTGTTTTTTTCATTTCACTTATACAATTTTCAGATTCCTTATTTTTATTTAATATCATTCCCATTGTTTCAATCATAGTGTATACACCATCAACATCATCTTTTTCATACAATGAAACGACTTTGATTCCAGCTTCTTCAAGTTTCTGTGCATTTTCTTGGTTAAAATGTGTTGACGCTATTAAAATATCAGGTTCAAGGCTTATAATTTTTTCTATATCAGGTGACATTATAGTTCCAATGGATTCAATATTTTTTGTTTCTTCTGGATAATCGCAGTAATCAGTTCTTCCAATAAGTTTATCTTGTGAACCAAGATCAAATATTAACTCTGTTATATTAGGTGCAGCTGAAATAATTTTCTCGGGTTCTTTTTCTATAGTTACCATATTTCCAAAAGAATCTTTAATATTTAAAGGATATACAGTTTCTGAACTCTCTGTAGAATTTAAGTTTACAGAACTATTATTTTGACTATTTTTAATTTCTCCACATCCTGCCATACTTAAGACAAATATAACAAGTAACAGTCCAGTGGTAAATTTCTTTAATATTTTTTTCATTGTTTTCTCCTTTGCATGTTCTTTATTATTTAAAGAACAATATATTTAATTATGGCAAATTCTCACTTTATTTCTTTTCAATCATTTCCTTGCAAAAAAACTGCCATGTTTATTCATTTGAATATTATATATTTATAATATCTGCATTTCAAGAAAAATTATACTTTATTAAATCAATCATCATTTATATACTCCAATTAACAATAGACAATTAGCAATAAAGGATGAAATCTTTGAAAGATTTCTTTATTAATTATTATGTGGTTTTCTAAAACATGTGTATATTAATGAAAAATATAAAAAGCAGCTGACGTATTAATAAATCCACCTGCTATATATAATATCAATCAAGTCGTTTGATACTAAACATAATACGATTTAATCTTTATGCGACAGCTACTTTTCATCCTACTTTATGAACTTTTACAATGAAAGTTAAATTATCTTATCATCAGATAAAAGCTTTTTATATCTATAACGCTTTTTCAATAACCATTTTATCTGTACTATTAACTCTAAAATCTTCCTTTGTCTTTTTAAGCACACTCCTAAATGCTGGTATGAGAAATGCATCTGCAAATATCCACGCAATAGGACTCGCAAGACATACTGCAATATATCCGAATATAGGAACAAGGGCAAAACCACATATGCTTCTTGCAATCATTTCACAAACTCCTGCAAGTATTGCAAACATTGAAAATCCCATACCCTGAATAGTAAATCTAACTACATTTACAAGACATAATGGAATGTAGAATAAAACATTAATTATAAGATACATATATACTTGTGAAATAATTTCTGTTTCTCCTCCATCCACAAATAAAAGAGCTATATACTTTCCAAAAAATACAGAAGCAGCAAGTGCAATTAATGAATACACTGAACCTATTATCGTGCTTGCCTTTACACCTTCAGATACACGATCTGGCTTTTTAGCCCCTATATTTTGTCCTGCATATATTGACATTGTTGATCCTAAAGAATCAAATGGACAACTTAAGAACATAATTATCTTTGTTGCTGCTGTTACTGATGCTACAACCAATGATCCTAATCCATTTACTGCTGTCTGAAGTATTACACTTCCTATAGCTGTAATTGAATACTGCAGTCCCATTGGGACACCCATAAGACATAAATTTTTTATACAGTCTCCATTTAATTTAAGTTCATCTTTATCTTCAAATTTAAGAACATCATACTTCTTTTCCATATATATAAAACATAAAACTCCTGATACCGCCTGAGCTATTACAGTTGCCCATGCTGCACCTGAAACTCCCATGTTCATATTTATTATAAAAAATAAATCCAAAACTATATTTATAACTGATGATAATATTAAAAATACCAGTGGTGTCTTACTGTCACCAAGTGAACGTATTATTCCTGACAACAGATTATAGAGATATGTTGCTGGTATTCCTAAAAATATTACAAAAATATAATCATATGCACCATCAATGATATCAAGAGGCGTATTCATCCATATCAAAATATTTCTGCACAAAATACACACTATAAATGTCATTACTGCTGAAAATATCACTGAAAGCCATCCACTGTTTGCTGCATACTTACGAAGTAATTTATAATCACCTGCTCCAAATCTTTGAGCAACAGGTATTGCAAATCCATTACATACACCCATACAAAAACCTATTATCATGAAATTTATTGAACCAGTTGAACCTACTGCTGCAAGTGCATTTACACCAAGATACTTCCCTACAATAATAGTGTCAACCATACTATAAAACTGCTGAAATAACATTCCAAAAAGAAGTGGAACTGAAAATCCAAGAATAAGCTTAAATACATTTCCACTTGTCATATCTTTTGTCCTGGTTTTACTCATTATCTATCCCTCTTCCTCTCAATATTAAAATATATAGTCTAATTAACAATTTATAAGAAATAATTAAATTTTTTTATTGTTATACAGTTCTACTATTAGAACATATATACTATAATTGTTTCTTAATTTCTTGTATAATTATAATACCTGATATCCTATATTTATATAAATATAAAACCATTTAATATAAATATAATCCCAAATTTTATTTTATTCTGTATTTTTCCTGTATATATTATAATCAAATCAAAAATACGTATGAAAGGAGTTATTAGAAATGAAATTGAATAGAATTCCAGTAGATGAAAACCTTCTTGAAACAGTTTCTCATGGAAGTTTTGATTTTCCAATGAATGCTTATTACAATGATTTTTCAAAATATTATATGAATGTGATAAACTGGCACTGGCACCCTGAAATAGAATTTACCATAATTTTAAAAGGAAAAGTAGAGTATCATACTGAAAATGAAGTATTGATTCTAAATGAAGGTGAAGGAATCTTTGTCAATGCTAATAAACTTCACTTATCAAAACTTCTAAAAGAATATGAAAATTCATTTACGATTTCTGTAGTTGCTTCTACAAAACTATTATGTTCTGATATTGAAAGCATAATATACAGAAAATATATAAAACCAATAATTGAATGTCCTTTTTTATCTTACATAAAATTAGACAAGACTTACTTATGGAAGTCAGATATCATATCTCTGGTCCTTGATATATATAAATTGAAAATGAAAATGCCTTATGGTTTTGAATTATCAATTAAAAATAAATTATCTGAAATATGGCAGCTTATTGTAATAAATACTTCTTCTATATATCTAAATAAAAATAATACTGATAACACTAATTCTCTTTCACAGTACCGACTTAAGCAGATGTTGAACTTCATACATGATAATTATTTTAAAAACATAACAATAAATGATATAGCTGCTTCTGCTAATATAAGTCGAAGTGAATGTTTTCGCTGCTTTAAAAAAACGATTAATACAAAACCTTTTTCTTATCTTACTGATTTCAGACTGAAAAAATCGATGCAGCTCTTAATGGAAACAGATATACCTATATCAGACATATGTTATTCCTGCGGATTTAACCATTCAAGTTATTATGGCAAACTTTTCAAAGATAAATTTGGCATTTCTCCTTCTGCTTATAGAAAAAACGTGTTTAAATCCCACTGATTATTGAATGAATACTTTTCATTGACATTTATTCATTGAAATGCTAAAATTAACTTCAGATGAAAGCTTGGTGGTGATAAATAAATGAGAATATCTAAAGATCCAGAAATTAGAAAACAGGAAATAATTGATACTGCAATGAAATTATTTTCAGAAAAAGGCTATGAATTCACATCAATAAGCGACATTGCACGAGAAATGAATGTGGTTTCAGGTCTATGTTACAGATATTTTAAATCTAAGGAAGAATTATATAAAACAGCTTTAAACATGTATGCTAAACAATGTAGTGCCCCAATTATAAGGTACCTTTCACAAGATTATGAAAACATAACTGATTTTCTAAACCAATTTAGTGATTTTTTTATAACACATAATGGTAAACAGAAATATCATAATTTTTTCGATAATTCTAAAAATGAACATTTTCATAGAGAGTTGGATTTAATAATGATTAAATCTATTGAACCTTATGCTGTTTCTCTTTTAGAAAAAT
The DNA here is from genome assembly GCF_934754915.1 of uncultured Clostridium sp. GTDB lineage: Bacteria > Bacillota > Clostridia > Clostridiales > Clostridiaceae > Clostridium. Next base: position 31,588 of record NZ_CAKVKB010000013.1, on the reverse strand, counting down.
GGATGAAACAAAAAATTATCAATATCGATGATCCAAAATATACTGCAAAATTCTTACTATACGGTGAAATGCCTATAATAAATGACAATTCGCTATCTCCTGAGAAAAAAATTGAGCTATTAAAAAAATTTATGTTAAAACTCTTAATGTAAAAAATTCTCTCTCAATATGAGAGAGTTAATTTATAAAATTCGAATGAATATATGTCATTGAATATATATCATTGATAGTTGAAAGGATGATTTATAATGAAAAATGTAAAAGAAACTACTAAAAACCACTTTAATAAAACAGCTGAAACCTATAATACTAGTAATGATGGTTTATTTGTAAAATGTATGTATGATGAAATTATAGAACGAATCATAAAACTTCATCCACAAAAAATACTTGATCTTGGGTGTGGAAATGGTAATATCCTAAAACTCATTTCTAAAAAGGCAGACTTACAGTTATATGGGCTTGATTTATCAGATAAAATGGTTAAAGAAGCTGAGAAAAAACTTGGAAACAAAGCTACCTTTACTATAGGTGATTCAGAAAACCTTCCATATGAAGATAATATATTTGATGTTATTGTCTGCAATGCTTCATTCCATCATTACCCTAATCCATTAAAAGTTCTTAAAGAAATAAAAAGAACTTTAAAAAAAGATGGTACTTTAATTTTAGGAGATCCTACCATCCCCTTTAATTTCATTCTAAAAATATTTAATTTCTTTTTACGATATTCTAAATCTGGAGATTTCAAAATTTATTCACAAAAAGAGATTACTAAACTTTTAAATACCGCTGGTTTTGATGTGACAAACTTTAAAAAAATAAATTACAAATCTTTTGTACTTAATGCTGTAAGCAAATAAATCAAAATTCATAAAAATATGGAACTGTTTTTAAGTATTTTTGATTGAAAATATTTCTAAATAATCTTAAAACACTCTAATACAGTTCCATATCATATCATTAAATCTCATAAAAAATTTTTATTTATTCTCTTTCTTCTTTTACCCTTCCAAGCATTTCCTCCAATGTATGCCAGCTCAGTACAGCACACTTTACCCTTGCAGGCATGTGAGAAATATCCTCAAGAGAACATGCTTCTTCCAATTCTTCTAATTCATTTTCTGTTATATTTCCTCTTATCATTTTCATAAATAAATCTATCAGATGAAATGCTTCATCTTTATTTTTACCTATTATAATGTCTAACATTATATCTGCTGAAGCCTGAGATATAGCACATCCAGAACCTGAAAAACTGCCATCTATTATCCTGTCTCCATCCATTTTCAGTTGTATATATATATCATCTCCACAATTGGGATTTACACCTTCTAATATAAGATCTGGATTCTCCATTTTTCTTTTATGAATTGGGTTAAGATTATGTTCCGTAAGAATTTCATTATAAAAAGTTCTGTTACTCATATCCCATTTTCCTCCTGACTTGTTTCAAACTATTTATAAAGTTATATATGTCATAACAATTATTGTAAAATGAGATGCTTGCTCTTACTGATGATTTTATATTAAGATAGTCCATTAACGGCTGTGCACAATGATGACCTGCTCTTACTGCAACATTATCACAATCTAAAATAGAAGCCACATCATGAGGATGTACATCATCAACTGTAAATGTAATTATTCCACAATGTTCCTTTGCATTTTCTGAACCGATAATATTTATTCCAGGAATCTTTTTCATCTCCATAAGAGCAGTTTCTGTAAGTTCATTTTCTATTTCACTTATTTTTTCAAATCCAATTGAATTTAAATAGTCAATAGCAGCTGCAAGGCCTACAGCTCCTCCTGCATTTACAGTTCCTGCTTCAAATTTTGATGGAATTTTTGCAAATACTGCATCTGTTCTTTTGACAGATTCAATCATTTCTCCTCCAGTCATAAATGGCTCCATATTATTTAATAAACTTTCTTTTCCATACAATACTCCAATACCCATAGGCCCCATAAGCTTATGTCCTGAAAAAGCAAGAAAATCCACATCCATTTTTATAACATCTATTGGTATATGTGGTGCTGCCTGTGCAGCATCAGCTACAACTATACATCCTCTTTTATGAGCTTCTTTTACAAACTTCTCTATAGGATTTACTCTTCCAAAAACATTAGATACAAGAGTCACTGCTGCAATTTTAGTCTTCTCTGAAAAAGCACTCTCTATTGATTCATCTGAAAATTGTCCATCATAGCTGCATTCTACAAATTTCAATTTTGCTTTAGTCTTTTTTGCTACCATCTGCCATGGAATAAGATTGCTGTGATGTTCCATAATAGTTACAATTATTTCATCACCTTCTTTTAAGTTAGATAATCCGTAACTATATGCAACTAAGTTTATGCTTTCAGTAGTATTTCTTGTAAAAATTATTTCCTCTGGTTTATGTGCACCAATAAATTTTTGAACAGTTTTCCTTGAATTTTCATATAATTCTGTTGCATTTAAACTTAATTCATACAATCCTCTTAAAGGATTCGATCTATAAGTTTTATAAAATTCTTCTTCTGCTCTCATAACACATTCTGGAGACTGAGCTGTAGCAGCATTATCCAGATAACTTATATTTCTATTCAAAAGGAGTGGAAAATCCTTTCTGTACTTATTAAACTTCTCTTTCATACTTTTCATTTATTTTCATATTCCTCTCCAAACGTGATATATATTCTTCAACTTCATCTGCCACTTTTTTGTCACCTATCTTCTTACATAAAGAATTTATTCTTGACTTAGCAAGAATGTAATAAGCCTCTTCCTTGTCAATTCCCCTGCTGCTCATATAAAATAGCAGTTCATCATCAATTTTACCAATTGTTGCACCATGACTTCCTTCAACATCTTCTTCTTCACAAAGTATTATTGGTATTGTCAAGTTTCTTGCTTTTTCACTAATCATTAAGACATCTTCGTTTTCTTCTCCAACTGCTCCCGCAGCTCCTCTTTTAAAATCAATTGTACCTCTAAATAATTTAAATGCCTTATTATCAAGCACTCCTTTAACATTTATTTCACTCTTTGATTTCTTTCCCTTATGATTTGCAATATAATTCATATCCAGTTTCTGATTTTCAATTCCAACATAAGCTATATCTGCATTCATACAGCTCTTTTCTCCATACAAGTCAACCATACATCCTGAATATCTGCATCCGCCTCCTAATATAATCTGTTCAATTTCTATTGCTGCACCATCTTCACATCTACCGCCTATATCATTTAAATGAATACACTCATTACCCAAAAGCTGTACCTGCACAAGACGAATTTCAGCATTCTTTTCAGCATGTATTTTAGTCTGTATTCCTCCAATTCCTCTTGAGTCTTCATTAGACTTATATTCCATTATAATAGTTCCTCTGCTGCCTTCTCCTGCATATATTTCTAAGCAGTTAAATAAGTTCTCATCATTATAGTTTAATTCTATTCGTAAAGGCTTATGAAGATTTATATCAGGTTTAATATAAATTTTATCTGTACGTATATTGCTGCTCTTTATCAAATTATCAATGTCTTCTCCCATACCAGATTTAATATCCAGCCTCTCTGATCTTTCACTTTTATCATACACAACCTCTTTTTCAGGTATTTCTATTTCCATTTCACAAGATGAAAATTCATCTGGCATTACAAGGTCTGTTTCATTCATTTTCAACCAATTCCATGTTTTTCCAACAAGTTTGTTTATTTTAATTTCTTTTTGCAATATTTTCACCTCTTTCTATGCAGAATCATAATATTTCAGTATATAAAATTCTTATCCAATACATCCTTTCATTTCAAGCTGTATGAGATTATTCATTTCTACTGCATATTCTACTGGAAGCTCTTTTGATATATTATCTGCAAATCCTCTTACAAGCATAGCCCTTGCCTCTTCTTCATCAATTCCTCTGGACATGAGATAAAAAACAGCTTCATTACTTATTTTGCCTATTTTAGCTTCATGACCAACATCTGCATTACATGTTTTTATATCCATGGCAGGTATTGTATCTGAACGTGATACTTCATCAAGCATCAATGACTGGCAGGATACTGCTGATTTGCTTTCCTCTGCATTTCCTTCCACAACTACTGAACTTCTAAATGTACTGATGCCACCATCTTTAGATATTGATTTAGAATTGATGTATGAAAATGTATCAGGTGCAGCATGAACCATCTTAACTCCAGTGTCAAGGTTCTGGCCCTTTCCTGCAAAAGTAATTCCAGTAAACTCAGCTTTAGCTCCCTTTCCTTTTAAAATGCTCATAGGATATAGATAAGACACATGTGAGCCAAATGATCCAGAAACCCATTCTATTGTGCCTCCCTTTTCTACAAGAGCACGCTTTGTATTAAGGTTATACATATTTTTAGACCAGTTCTCAATAGTTGAATATCTAAGTTTTGCATTTTCTCCAACAAACAACTCCACACATCCTGCATGAAGATTTGCTATATTATATTTAGGTGCGGAGCATCCTTCAATAAAATGAAGCTGTGCATCTTTTTCAACAATTATAAGAGTATGCTCAAACTGCCCTGCTCCTGGAGCATTCAATCTGAAATATGACTGAAGTGGAATAGTCACTGATACACCAGATGGAACATATACAAATGAACCTCCAGACCACACAGCTCCATGAAGCGCTGCAAATTTATGATCATTAGGTTTTACTAACTTCATAAAATACTTTTTTACTATTTCAGCATATTCACCCTTTAATGCACTCTCCATATCTGTATAAATTACTCCCTTTTTCAGTACTTCATCTTTCACATTATGATAAACTAATTCTGAATCATACTGTGCACCAACTCCAGCAAGTGATTTACGTTCTGCTTTTGGTATTCCAAGTCTCTCAAAAGTATCTTTTATATCTTTTGGTACTTCTGACCATTTAGCAGTCATATGAGTGTTTGGTCTTACATATGTTACAATATTGTTCATATCAAGTCCTTCTAAAGAAGGTCCCCAGTCAGGCACATCCATATTATTATATATTTGAAGGGATTCAAGCCTAAAAAGTTTCATCCACAAAGGTTCTTTCTTTTCTCTGGAAATCTGTTCAACTATTTCTTGTGTAAGACCTTTATCTACTTTATAAGAATCCTTTTCTTCATTCCTTTGATCGTAAATATTTCTATCAATATCGTCTATATATGTTTTTTCCTTCATTTATTCTCCTTTCCTGATATGGTCTAATCATCAATATCTCCAACAAACTGTTCAAAACCATTTAAATTAATTTCATCTATAAGAGAACTATCTCCATTTTTTATGATTCTTCCATTTACTATAACATGAGTATAATCAACTTTTAGGGATTCTAGAATTTTAGTATTATGAGTTATTATAAGCAATGCTCCATTCTGCTCCTTTTGATATTTTTCTATTCCCTTTGAAACAATCCTTGAAGCATCAACATCTAACCCTGAATCAGTTTCATCAAGAATAGCAAGACTTGGTTTCATCATCAAAAGCTGTAAAATTTCTGCTTTTTTCTTTTCCCCTCCAGAGAACCCCACATTTAAATCTCTCTCTGCATAAGATTTATCCATGTTCAAAATCTCCATATTGTCTTCCAGTTCCTTTTTAAATTTCCACATACTTAGAATATTATCTTCATGCTGTTTAACTGCACTTCTGATAAATCCAGCAAGTGATATTCCATTAATTTCTAATGGATTTTGAAAAGATAAAAACATTCCCTGCTGTGATCTTTTATCAGGTGCTTCATATGTAATGTCTTTTCCTTTAAATATAATTTTTCCATTATCAATTCTATATCTAGGATTTCCCATTAATGAAAACCCCAGTGTTGATTTTCCAGCCCCATTAGGTCCCATCAGTACATGAATTTCTCCTTTTTTTATATTTAAATTTACATCATGTAAAACTTTTTTCTCTTCTACACTGACTGTGAGATTTTTTATATCCAATAGTTCACCGTTCATTAAAACAGCCCTCCAATCTTCAAAACACATTTTTATATCTTATCAAAATACTCTGAATTGATTTCATAAAATAATTATAACTCTTTTTATCAATTAAACAATACTTATTGATATTTTTTATCATTTATTTTATATTCTCATTTTCATTTAATATTCAATAAATTGTTTATATAAAAAATATAACCTGTGTGAATTTAATGCTTTAATTAAATAATCTCATTAAATTAAACACAGGTTATTTACTACTCTATAAAATCTTTACTTTAATTAACTATGTGAATATTTCATAACTATGATTTTAGTTAATACTATACAGTTTCTATTTCTTTATTTTTTATATTCTGTCCCTGTTTTTCTACACTTTTAATCTTGTTTGCAATTTCTTCTTGATCACCCAAATAATATTTTTTCATAACTTTGAAATTATCATCGAATTCATATACTAAAGGAATTCCTGTTGGTATATTAACTCCTAATATTTCTTCTTCTGAAAGATTTTCAAAGTATTTTACCAACGATCTTATGGAATTTCCATGAGCTGCAATTATTACCTTTTTGCCTGCTAGCATGTCCTTCTTAATGTTTTCATTAAAATATGGAACAACTCTTTTTATTGTATCTTCTAGACTTTCGCAAAGTGGTAATTCACTTTCATCAATACCTCTATATTGTCTTTGATTTCTAGGATTATATTCACTTTTTTCATCTAAGATTGGAGGTTTTACACCATAAGATCTTCTCCATATCTTTACCTGTTCTTCTCCATATTTTTCAGCGGTTTCTGCTTTGTTCAATCCTTGAAGTGCACCATAATGTCTTTCATTTAGCTTGTACGATTTTATTACTGGAAGCCATTCCCTATCCATTTCTTCTAATATTAAATTCAATGTATTAATTGCTCTTTTTAAGTATGATGTATAGCAGACATCAAAATCCAGTCCACTCTCTTTTAAAACCTTTCCTGCTTTTCTTGCTTCTTCAACACCTTTTGCAGATAAGTTTACATCACTCCATCCAGTAAATAAATTTAACTTATTCCATTCACTTTCTCCATGTCTTACAACTACTAATTTCATAAAATTTGAACCTCTTCTCTTTTTTAATTTATATTTTTTTACAATATTATCATATATTTATAATATCACATTTTTTAAATAATTGATATTGATTTTCAATTAAAAAAAGAAAAAATATAATAGGATCAATAAAAGATCCTATTCATTATTGCTCAAATGCATTTTTTTCTTTAATATATCCACAAATTCTTCAATGTAATTATTAGTCCTATCTTTTTTCCAAAAAGCACAATAATTTCTTTGAATCTGTTTGGCATTTTTAATCAAAGAAACCATGGATGTATGCTGATCTCTTTCACAATAAGTACTCTCTATAGGCATAAACCCACGATTAATATTTACCATCATTTTAGCTTCATCAGGATCTCTTACAAAAAGATATTCCGTCTTGATGCCAATGATATTTTCATAAAAATCTCTTTCTATTTCTTCCTGTTCTTTTGATGTAACAATAATACATGTTTCATTCTTTAATTTTTCTACATCAATTTCATCCTCTTTGCTTATTGGATTTTGATTTGAGATCTTAATATAACATTTCATATTTAATAAATGATAATTTATATAATCTTGATGAAATTTTCTTCTCTGGTCACTTATTACAAAGCTTACCTGCTCATTTTTTAATAGAGTGTATAATTCCTCATGAGTACCTTTAACAACATTAATTTCAATATCTGGATATAACATCGAAAATTCTAAAACAGCCTCTTGAAGCTCTTTGCCATTATAACTTCTTAAATATCCTATTTTTAAGCTATTTCCTTCTTTTTCTATTTGTCTTGTTTTTTCATATAATTCAGCAACATCTTTTAAAATAACTTTACAATGTTTATAAAAATATTCACCAGCTGGTGTTAATTTAAATGTGCGCCTGTTTCGCATAAATAACTCTACTCCCAGCTCATCTTCAAGAGATTTTATCTGCTGTGAAATTGCTGATTGAGAAATAAAGCATTCTTCAGCTGCTTTTTTAAAAAAGGACTGTCGCAGAAAGATTAAATCATGCTATATATAGTGTCAAATAACCTAATCAGTATACTATATATAGCAGCCATTTTTCCTAATGCAACAGCTCCTTTTTTATTTTATAGAAAATTATATTTTGAAATATTTGGGGGATAACTTTGGAAAGAGTCAGAAACACACAGTTTGCAAAGCAGATTTTTTGTCTTAATAAAAACTTCCATGTTATCACTTTATAACTATATTATTTATCCATACTCCCCTTTTTACTAAAACATAGCCTATTATACATTTTATTATGCTTATAAGCTGACAGCATAAATAAATTAGAATTATATTCATAGATGTAAAAGTCATTAAAATATAAGCAAATGGTATAGATATAGCCCATATTGAAACACTATCAAACAAAAATGTTATAAATGTTTTTCCTCCAGAACGAAGTGTAAAATATGCTGCATTCATAAAAGCTTCAAGAGGCATACATAATGCTACTATTAAAATAAAGTACGATGCATAATATCTAACTTCCTCTGTTGTATTATATATTCTTGGAAAGAATTGTGACACTAAAGCTAAAATACTTCCAAATACTACGCAGCTTACAACTGCAAATGCTATAAGTTTTGTATCTGTATCTTTTGCTTCTTCCATTTTCCCAGCACCGAGAAGCTGGCCAACAATAATTGAAATTGAACTTCCAAGAGCAATATATACAATGTTAAATACATTTGATATTGTACTTGAAATATTGATTGCAGCAACAATAGCAAGGCCTCCATGAGAATATATAGAGTTTAGTGTAGACATTCCCATTGCCCACAATCCTTCATTCATTACAAGAGGAGTTCCTCTCAAAATTATATGTTTTGCAAGATTTTTTTCAATTTTAAAATTTTTATATGCACCAACTATAAATTTATTTTTTTCTTTGTGCCTATGAGTCCACATTACAACTATAAAACATTCTACAAATCTGGAAATAACAGTTGCTAATGCTGCTCCATAAGCTCCCATAACAGGAAGTCCCATCTTACCAAAAATAAACAGATAATTAAAAACAATATTTATACATACAGCTGTAATACCTGCTTTCATAGGAAGTATTGTTTCTCCTGTTTCCCTCAATGTACTTGAATATGACTGAGTTACTGCAAACGGTATAAGTCCTATTATATCTATTGCTATATATCCACTTCCATATCTTAAAGTTTCTGCAATATTTCCACTTGTACTTCCCTCATGAAGGAAAAGTGAGATGAGTTCCTGTCTAAAAATTCCAATAACAAACATTCCAATTGCCGTAATTATTCCGCACAAAATAAGCTTAAACCTAAATGTCTGTCTTACTCCTTCATGATCGTCATTTCCATAAAATTGAGCGCTAAAAATTCCAGGTCCTGATATTGCTCCAAATATAAATATGTTAAATATAAATATAAACTGATTGGAGATTGCTACTCCACTCATAGCATCTGTTCCAATCTGCCCAACCATAATATTATCTAACATGCTCACAAAATTTGTTATACCATTTTGAATCATTATTGGTATTGCTATGAGCAGAACCATTTTATAAAATTCTTTATCCCCTACGTATTTTTTGATATTCATTTTTCACCTCTTATAAAAAATTTTTTACATAAATTAAAAGATGCAGATAAAATTTTTACTTAAAAATTGAGTAATAAGCACTTTAAATTGCATCTTTTAGTATTACAGATATTTATTATAATAATGTATTTTCAATTAACAATGTACAATTAATGATGAAATCCTTACAAAATTTCTTTAATTATTATGTAATTTTACTACTAGAACATTCTATGTTTTTTAATAAAAAAATTTTATATTAATCTACCATGCAAAATATATAATACAACAATAATTCCTTAAGTACAACATTATATCCTTCATTTTCCTGTCCAAATTTATGAATAATTATTTTCTTAAAGCTAATAATATTTATGTAAACAGAAAAGGAGTGATTTTTATGGATATCAATTCAAGTATTAAATGTTCAGTAAGCAACTGTTCATATCATGCTCAAGAAAAAAATTACTGTACTTTAAATGAAATTCAAGTAGGAACTCATGAAAGCAATCCTACAATGGTTGAATGTACAGACTGCCAATCATTTAAAGTTAAATAACTACTAATCCTCCTGTAATATCTAACCAATATTACACACTATATATTTAAAAATGAGCTGTTTCATAAATAACTACTTTGTATCTAAATATCTATTCCTTTTTTAGATAGTAATTACAATGTTTAAATAAAACAGCTCATTGATATATCTGATTCTATCAAGTTTTGCTCTATCTAAATAAATATTATTTACAAATTATTAAGCTATGTTTTTATTAACGATTAACTTCAATTATAGTAAAACTTTGAATCATATTATATTCTGAAACTGTAAAATAGTAATAATCTCCAACAAGATCTATAAAACATGTATCAAAAGATTCTTCATCTCCATTACTGTATTTTAGTCCCACCCTGTACTCTTTATTTTTATCTAATTTCTCAGCAGGATAAAAAATATATAGATACTGATTATTATTCATCATATCTTTCACTTGTTTTTCTATTTTATAACATGGTGTTGCAATACGCCCATCTCCTGGACCAATTCCTTTTCCATTCCAATTAGAAATATCTTCTGCTTCTGCTATTGAAAAATATATATCATCATTGTTTTCAGAATTAAGATAATAAATCCCACTACTTTCTTTTACATGGTTAAAAAAATCTTTATTACTGCCATCTTTTATAAGTCTGGCATTTTTTATATACATAGCGTTTTCATATATACATTTTTCTGTATAATCTTTGCCAAAACTAACCAAACACCCATAATCATGAGTTGTTACTTTGCCTATGCTTTCATCATCTCTATAATTCACAAGAAGAAGTGAATTATATTTTCCATTAGGAAAATTCAGATTATTTAAACTATCAAAATCGCTAATTCCATTAAATTCAAATATAGCTACAACTTGAACTCCATAACTATTTAGAACATCATCTAGATTGCTTCCGTCAAAGTACAAATCTACCATTCCATTATATTCCGGACTTGCACTAATTAATGCACCATAACAGAATTTATAACCTGCTGGTTCCATTCCTGCACATTTTGAAACTTTAGAAATGGCAGCTTTTTCTATTTCATCCTTCTGATAATTATCATAACATTTTTCATCATCATTTTTTGCATCTACATATACCTGAAATTTCACACCATCATGCTCCATATCTACATGTACCTTGCCTGTGGGCGGTGGTGAATTATCCAGTATTGAACCATTTTCTCTCTGCACTCCCACATTGGTTATATTTCCTTCAAAACCATATTTATCTTTTATATAATTCTGAGCTATTTCTTTGCCTTTCTCTTTATATATTTTTTCTTTTATTATGTGTGAACCACACCCCATAAATGTAATGCTTAAAATCATTATTAAAGCTGCTGATGCTAACACTTTAAATGTTCTCATTAATTCTCCTCTACTTTCACCATAAATTTCTATATAACAAAATATAATATTAGTTATATTTATCACTCAAATCTTTTAATATAGCACTAATATATCAAATAAATACATTGTCCTAAGTTTATAATAAAAAAATAATTTCATATATTCAAATAAAAAAGTAGATACAATAGGCGACAGCACAAATAAATATGTGCAGTTATATTTATGCTTGATTTTATCGTACAAAAAAGGACCTATAAAAATAGTCTTTTCTAATGTCTATTTCATAGGTTCCATTTTACCCAGTCTTAAATTAATTTATCTTCTAATTAACTTATTTGTCCATTATCTCATAAAGCTTTTTTGAGAGCTTTTGGCTTTCATATATATTGCTTGTTTGAAGCATTTGTATTTCACAAATATGATTTATTATGTCCATATCATCTTTTAATGAATTCATAGCACCATTAAGATTGTCTGTAATCTCTATAAGCTGATTATTATTCTGAGAAAGCTTACTACATACACTATCATTGATTTTAGAACTTTCCTTCACCTTAACTGTAACATTATTAAATAATTCAGAAATATTTCTGCTTACTGAAGTTCCTTCATCAACTATAGAATGAAGTTCTGAAGTTATGTCATTATCTGCTTTTTGTGCATCATTTGTTATCTCTTCAATATAATTTTTAAATACATCTGTACAATTTTTAGTAGCATCTGCAAGTTTATTTATTTCTTCTGCAACAATTGCAAACCCTTTTCCAGCTTCTCCAGCACGAACAGCTTCAATAGATGCATTAAGTGAAAGCAAAGTAACTTGTGAAGTGATTTCTTCCAATTCATTAATCATTTCACTTGTTTTGTTTATATTATTTATAAGCTTAGACATTACCTCGCCTACTATTGAACTTGCTGTCCCTATTCTTCCACAATAACTTTCTATTCTGTTAACATTTTCTCCAACACCGTCGCCCAAATCATTTAATATTTTCATATTCTGCTTAGATGTATCCTTTACTTTATCACTTAAATCTATTGTCACATCTTTTATTTCTTTAAGCTCTTCATTTATTGTCATTATTTCTTCTACATTGTCTGTAAGATCTACAGATACATTTGACATCTTTGATATTACTTCATCATTACTTTTCAATACTACACCACATGTATCAACAAGAGCATCTCCATAGTCTTTATATAATTGAAGTTTTTCTTCATCATCTTCATCTATGTTGAATAGTAGATTTTTCTTTATATTGTTATCCTGCTTATCCTTACTTACTATATTGCTGTTTTTCTCTTCATTGTTTTTAAATAATCCAAACATAATGCGCACCTACTCCCCTACTACAATATATGTTAAAGTCTGATTTACTTGATTTTTGTCTATCTGCTCTCCTAATGTGGTAAAACCACAGTATGGTGCTACATCATTTAATATTGAATAAACTTCTTTTTGCACTTTTTCTTCCTGCATTTTCAAATATCTCAATATACAGTTAAACCCTATTATGAGCTCTGGTTTTTTCATTGAATTTTTTATCAAATCTGCTGTATTTTTTGTACACTCTATTATATTGTCTGCTTCCATAAAATGAAATGGAGATCCAGTCATAACTCGTGTATAAAAATTAATAGAACCATCATTATTTGCTGATATAGGCGATGCTATGTATGAATTATCCCCAACAACACGGCCTATTGGTTTTTCAGAAAATAGATTTGAATTTAATCTATTTACAGGAACATTACATTCCTTTGCATATAATTCAGCAAAAGGAATTCCATCTGCAGATATTCCTTTTCTGTCTGCAATACTTGCTGAAGTAACTCTATGAAGATTTCCAACTGGTTTATATATGTTCTCATGTCTTACTATAACTTTTTTATTTGTCCTAACTAAAATTAATGCCCCAGCATCATAAAGAATATCTCCATTTATAGAAACTGCAGACTTGCCAGTATTTATATCACCTACAGAACCTCCTGCAAGCTTCCAGTATCTATTATTTAATGTATTTGTAATCATAGTCATAAGACTTTCTTCCTGAGCACTGCTGAAATCTATAAGTGATATTGCAAAATACTTGTTTTCTGCTCCATCTTTATCCCAATCTATTCCAAGCTCACCCAATGCTCTTCTTATTCTTCTCTTATAAACCATTGCTTTTTCAGTAAGTCTTGTTAGTCTTACTGGTTTTACTACAAAATCATCTCCATAAATTGTGTTTATGGTTATTGTAGAGTCAGTATATCCAAGATTATTTATCTCTCCCTGTGATATTGCTCCTACAACAGGCAGATTTGGATATTCTTCATTTATAACTTTAGAAACCATATTAAAATCAAATTTTTCAGAAACAAAAAATAATACAAAACTCACCTTATCCATATGGGCTTCTTTTGCAATTTTTCGCACCTCATCTTCTGTTCCTATAGTTGTAAACTTATTGCTTAGCTTGACCATATAATACCCCCTTATAATATTGGTCTTCATTTTTCACAATTATAATATATCTTTACACTAAATATACTGTTCTTAATTTACAATTATGTAAATTATTAAAATATATTTTTTAATTTGTTTGTACATTTTAATCTATATATTTATACAATCTAAAATACATAATCACTATAACTTCTCCCTCACAATTCATTTATATCATAGACTTTTATAAGTATATAAAAATATATTATACCTTTTGTTAACAATTTTACTCAGTCCTACAATCTAATTGTATATTTTTTTTGAAATTTTTTCAATATTTCATAAGTATTAGCATTCAAGCCTGCATTTTATTTGTACTAACTCATATATGCTTTTTGTCTTATGAACTTATCCATTCTATTTTTTCCTTCCTCATCAAAATATCCACTCCATTCTTCCTTTCCATCTTTTACAAACAAAAGATATGTACAGCATTTATAAATAAGTTCAATATCATGAGTTATTAATCAAATCCTGTCTTGTTAAATTTTCAAATTCTTCTTTTGTATATTCCTTTAATATCCTTCCTTTTTGCATATATATTATCCTGTCAACTATAGGCATCAAATAATATAATCTGTGCTCTGCAATAACTATTGTCTTCTTTTCTTTTTTCCACTTTCTTAAAACACTCTGAATATTCCATGTAGAACTCACGTCCAAATTAGAAGATGGTTCATCAAGTACTATTATTGAAGGTTCAGATGCAGATACTGAAGCACATGCTATTTTTTGTTTTTCCCGTTACTAAAAACTTATAAAAATCTATAAAAAATTATAAAATCTTATGTTTTATTCCTTTTTCATTGTATCTGTTTTGGTAATAGATAAATCTAAAACTACTCACATTGGTATGATACTCCAAAGGCGTAAATTCCCGACTAACGTATCGGTACATATCAATAGTGTTGTTTAAGGTAACTAAGCTATTGGTTAATTTTTCTCCCTTGTTCATCTATTACTGGTATGTCATCAATCTGATTGACATGTTCAATTGCACTTCCAGCTACACGTATTATTGCCATTCCGCTTCCTGCTGATTCAATTTGATTAAATATTATGAATGAAACAACAATCATCATGAGACAATAAGTCAAAGATAATGTATTGTTAAAATAATATATTATGGAACTTAATATTATTGAAATGCTTGCACATCTTAATATTAATTCCTGAATAACAGAATATGGCGTAAATAATCTTTCCAGATTCAAGTTACTTGTACAATTATTTTCTATAGCCTTATCAATTTTTTTATTACTCATCCTAGATAAATTAAATGATTTTACAATAAACATTCCTCTTATATTCTCTAAAACAGATTCTACCAATGCTGCTTCTGACTGCTGACGCTTAGGTGCAACTTCTCTTGACTGCTTTTCCATTTTTGACATTGACCATAGATATAATATAATACCCACAGCTACAATTGCTGCAAAGTTCCAAATCTTTTTAAATATATCAAGCATCAATATTCACCATCCTTTGCTCCAATATGCGCTTCCCACATATCCTTGTAAAGTCTGGAACTTTTCAACAATTGTTCATGAGTTCCAATAGATTCAATTGTTCCATTATTAACTACTACGATCTGATCTGCATCAGTTATTGTAGATAATCGATGGGCAATTAAGATAAGAGTTTTTTCTTTAACAAGCTTTGCAACTGCTTTTTGAACTAAAACTTCATTTTCCGGATCAATATATGCTGTTGCTTCATCCATAATTACAATAGGAGCATCTTTAAGCATTGCTCTTGCAATTGCAATTCTCTGTCTTTCTCCTCCTGAAAGATGTGCTCCTGCTCCTCCAACCTTTGTTTCATATCCATATTCAAGGTTGCAGATAAACTCATGACATCCTGCTTTTTTTGCAGCCTCTTCAACTTCTTTATCAGTAGCATTTTCATTTCCCATCCTTAATATTTTCACGAATTGTGTCATCAAATAAATAATTTTCCTGCGATACATATGCTATCTGATCATTAAGTTGTTCTAGAGGAATATCCTTTAAATCATGTCCATTTAAAGTTACAGTTCCTTCTTTTATATCCCAAAAACCAGCAATAAGTTTTGCAGAAAAAGCAACATTCTTAAATTCAATTCCTTTTGTGCAATCCATATTCACTGAAACATTTTTATGATTTTGTTCTTCCTCATTCAATATGGATTCTAAAGTTTCAACAATAGTTCCAATACGTGCCAGACTATCAATAAAATTAGAAGCTGCAAAAAAAATCTGCTTCGCAGACTGTGTGTTTCTGCCCCTTTCTAAAGTTATCCACAGATTGTACAAATATGTAATTTTCTATAGAATAAAAAAGCTGAGCACTATTATATCTAGTGCAACAGCTTTTTCCAGTTACATATATTTTAATAATAAAATTGAAGATATTTCATAATCACAATATTAAATAATTCTAATCAATATATTGCATATATTCACTTTCAGCACCTATATGTTGGCCTGTTCTTGACTTTTATACTAATATGAAAAGTCCTCAGTTATTAATATTCGCAGAAATCTTACAAAGAATTCTTCTTTAATTGTCAATTGTACATCGTCCATTGTCAATTATTAATTGTATTGGGATTATATTATTTAATCCATGCTCCATTACTGCCAACATAATATCCATCAACATATGTATTTGATGCCATTGATCCATCACTATTTAAATAGTACCATGTTCCATTATCATTGAACCATCCTGTTGTCATTTCTCCAGATGACTGAAGGAAATACCACTTTCCGCCTACATTCTGCCATCCTGTTGTCATAGCTCCACTTGAATTCATAAGATACCACTTTCCGCCTACATTCTGCCAGCCTGTTGTCATAGTACCAATTGAACTCATAAAATACCAGCTGCCTCCTACATTCTGCCAGCCTGTTAATGCTTGTCCATCGGCATTTCCAAGATACCATTCATTTCCTATTCGCTGCCAGCCTGTTAATGTATTCCCTTGTACATCTACAAGCTTTAATGTTCCATTCAAGTCCTGCTTTATTGTTGCTGTACCTATAGCAGATACAGAATTATTGTTGTTTATTGAGTTATTAGTTTCATTGCTGTTTATTGAACTATCATTTGATGATTCAACTTCCTTTTTAGATGAACTGCTTGATGATGAACTCTTGCTTGACGAACTGCTGCTCGATGATGATCTTTTACCTATTCTGCCAGTAATATCACTTACAGAATTGCTTCCATCTGATACAACTAATTTTATATATTTTGATTGGTCATCTTTTACTAGTTTATATTCTGAATTATTACCTACTAATACTCCATTTTCTGAATTGTTATTATCTAATCTATACCAGCTGTATTTTAATCCTGAATTAACCACATTTCCCAAATTATTTTTTACAGTAGCACTTAAAGTTTTTCCAACTCTTTCAGTTCCATCTATTGTTACCAAAACTAATTTCACTGCTGCTGGTGTTGTTTCCTGTCCTGGTTTATTATTTGTATCGTCTTTATCTCCTGAATCTGGTTTGTTACCTGGATCAATCACTTCATCTTCTAACTGAGACAATAATATAGATTTAGTAGTATATTCAAATGAACCAATGCTATATTTTATGCCATCTTGTTCAAATGATATATCTTTTGTTCTGGCTGTAACAATAATATTATCATCATGTTCATTTCCAGACCTTGTAAGCCATCCACATGAATCAATATCAGTTCCATCTTTCATTGGAATGTCTCTGTTTATTACTTGACCATTATTCATATTTATATTTACATTTAATTTTTTATAGTCAATAAGTCTTTTGAATATCATCTCTGCTTGTTCATCTACACTCAATTTTTTAGATACTTCAACTACTACATCATCATTTAAAGTCACAGTTGCTGATGTTGTACTGACTGCTGAACCATTCGTAATATTTACATCTATATTTTTTGCTATCTCTGTCCCTTCTTCTATAATTTTTAAATTTTCCATATGTTGCGCATTTTTTTCTGATGCAAAAACATTGACAGATATTAAATTAGATGCTGCTCCTACAGATTGAATAATTGTAAATGCAGTTAAACCTGTAGCTGTAATTTTAAAACAATTGTTTTTTTTCATTATCATTCTCCCCTTTTATATTATTTCATTAACAATTTTACCATTTATTTATAATTTGTTCAAACATTTTTTATATATTTTTATCATTTTTTGTGTTTTTATATTATTTCCTTTGTAAAGAGAGCGAATTATGTAAATTTTAATCAATTACTATAACTAAAATACATATTGTAATTTGCAATGCATAATAGACAATTATCTTATCATATCTATACTGCAAAATTAAAATCATATTTGAAATTAAAATTTTTATATTTTATTTGATATTTTCCAAAATAGTATTATAATGTTTATTGAATATAATTTGTATGCAAACTATTTATATGCAAACTAAATAAAGGAGAGAAATGACTTGAAAAATTCATTACATTACAAATTAAGAGCCTGCCACAATAACTGTCAGAAATCTATCGTTCAAAACATTAAAACCAAGACAGATTTAAGACCTGGCGAACCTAAAATTCTGGAATTTCTTGCTGAACATGAACCTTGTGAACAAAAAGAAATTGCAGAAGGATGTAATTTAGATTCAGCATCTGTAACAGGAATTTTGAGACGAATGGAAACACGTGATCTTATAAAGAGAGAATTTAAAAATGGAAATAGAAGATCACTATATGTTTCTATGACAGAATATGGGAAAGAAATGTCTGAAAAAGTAGAAAACACCTTTTCTTTTGTTGATGGCCTAGCTGTCAAGAATCTAAGCAAAGATGAGATTGATGAATTCATTCGGCTTCTTGATATTGTAAATCTTAATTTAACAAATTTATTGGAGGGGAAAAAAACTAATGAATAATATAAAAAACAATATTGATAAACAAAATTATATAATACGATTACTTGTCTACATATTTGGACTATTTATAATGACGCTTGGAATATCTATGTCAGTAAAATCAAATCTAGGGGTGTCTCCTGTAAGTTCAATTCCTTATACAATTACATGTATTACTGGATTAGAAATGGGTAAAGCAACTATTTTGTTTCATGCAATATTAGTTCTTATGCAGATAGTGATTCTAAGAAAAGCATTTAAACTAAAAAATCTTCTTCAAATTATTGTTGGTGTTATTTTTGGTTATTTTACTACATTTTCAAACTATTTATTTTCATTTTTACCTACATCAGACAATATGGTTATCCGTCTTATACTTATGATTGGAAGCACTGTATTAATTGCTATTGGAATCTTTTTCTATCTTCCAGCAGATATTGTTCCATTAGCTGGTGAAGGGGCTATGAAAGCAGTTTCAGATACAGCCCATATCAAATTTAACAAAGTAAAAATTGGATTTGATATTTCTATGGTAGTTATCTCACTTGTATCATGTCTTATTATTCTCAAAGCTTTTGGTTCTGTAGGTATTGGCACTGTAATTGCTGCTATATTGGTTGGTTCTGTTCTAGGTATAATTACAAAGTTTTTTGGTGCAAAACGTGATATGTTGTTACACTTATAGTGAAATTGTCATTATCTCTCAATCTATAAACTTAAAGGAATAATTATTATTAAAACATTACATAGAATATAATAATCTACTATTCTACATAATAAAAACATAACAATATAATTCAATTAGCTTTAAAATGACTTCTTTTTATATTTTAATCTAATTTTGAATTTTGTTATGTTTCTCTTTTATTTAAATATGAAAATTATTATTTCCCCATGAAAACAAACCTTGGTCCTTCTTCTCCATATTCACCTATTGCTTTAAAGCCTGCACCTGACAAAACTTTTTGAGATGCTGCATTTTGAGGTTCTGTCTCTGCTTCAACTCTTTTAACATTTTTCTGTGATAATGCCCATTTAGAAATAATCTTCACTGCTTCTGTCATATATCCCTTATGCCTATATTCCTCTTTTAATCCATATCCAATTTCAACAGTTCCATTGCTTCCAAGTCCTTTAAATCAAAAATCTCCTACGATGATTCCTGGATGGTCTTTCAGCTCCATATTCCAAGCAGCATTCCAAATCCTATTATGTGGTGTGTCTAGACACCCTTGCAGTATTTCAGTATATGCTTGTTTCATGTCTAAATCCGTTTCATTTTCAATCAATTTACGCATTTCATCATCACTAATTGGATATAACAATAATCTTTCACTTTCTACAATTAATTGTTTCATTCAGTATCTTCCTGCCTTTCTATTCATCAATACCAGTGTTACTTTTATATGCTGTTTTCTAATTTGCCTTCATACAAAACAAATAAAACAGACATTCAGGAATATTACTATTCTTTCCCCACAAGTGGGGAAAATTTTAATATAGTAATAAAATCAATGATTTTTTTCCATTTTACATATGACTTATCATTTTAACCTGAACACCTCCTATTCCCTTTGCTACATATTCTGCATTTATATAAATACAATCATTTGCTATATATTACATTATAAGATCTCCAATTTTGGGAAATTTCTTTATTGCCCTCATTTAAATACATCTCATGTTAATGTTAATCCTATTATAACATGTTAATTCTTTTTATACGTGAAATGGCTATTTTAAAGGATTTACACTTATATATAAAAAAATAGAATTAACATTTTTGTACATTTAATTACATTTTTATTTGCCGTTTTTTTGCCGTCAAACAAATATTATGAAAATGGAATTGATAGTGAAATAGATAAAATGAAAAATAATGAAAGTCTAGTAAAAAAAGAAGTTCTGGAGGAAATTCTGAACTGGTATAAAGATAATGTAATTTTAGATTACAAGTCATTAAAAGAAAAATTTGATAGCATAGATTAAAAGTAAAAGTGTAGTTACTAAACTAATGTTTTAATAACTACACTTTTATGTATTTATCTCTGTTCTTAATTTAAATTATCAATTTTTTTCTTATATATTAAGTTTTTTACCAGCATTTACTACAACGGCCATAGCCTTGTGCTTCTGCATTTTCTACTGTAGTTTGTGTTGCATTATTAGGATTCATTCTTCCGCAATTATTTATCCTATGGTATTTAGAACCTGTGGCAGATAAATAACATGTTTGACTTTTGTTGTTTTGGTTAGTAACTGCAGTGGTTTGAGTTTGCGTAGGAACATTTAATGTCCAAGCACCTTGACTGTTTAAATAATAATTTCCTATCCAACAATCATGAGCCATATAACCATCTGAATAAAAATAATACCAGTTTCCATCAATCATTTTCCATCTAGTAGCCCACGAATTCCCTTCTGTATACCACCAACCTGTTGAATCTTGTCTCCATTCTGCATTTGCTGCTATTGGATTTACAACCATTAATGATAACATTGCAATAAATCCAGCAACCAATTTCTTAAATTTTTTCATCTATGTACCCCCTAGAATTAATAAATTTATTTTAAATCTATTTAAACAACTTAAACAGATCAAAAATACTGAAAGTAGTTTTATTATATACTTTATTATAAGCTGCTTTTTTAGGATTCTTTATCCATCCCATACCCTTCTTACCATAACCAGGTATTAAAGCACGTTTTACTGCTCTTTTTGCTTTTCCTGTTGTTCTAGCCTTAAAAGATTTTTTTAGACTAGGTTTTCTCATCCCCATTTTCATAAATACCACCCTCTTTTTAATATATATATAATACGCCCTAGTGTGTATTAAGTCGATACTTTTTACAAAATAATGTTAAAAAAGAGCAAAAAAAATAAGGGCAGCACATAAGAATTTAATCTTACATACTGCCTTTTTGTTTAATAATTTTATGTCTGTATTGTTATTATAATACTTTAATTGTTTCCTGTATAGTCTGCATATAAAAACATTGCAGCTTCTTTAGTTCTTCTCCTATAAAGTCCTTCTATTCTTTTACCTCCACCATTGCTCCATGCCTAGAAGTTAGATGTTATTGTATTAGAGTCTCTTACTCCAGCAACTACATTTTTATATAATGTACTTCCTAGAAGTCCAGCAGCTCCACAATTGTATGCAAAGCTTACAAGTGCATCAAATTCGTTTTGTTTAAGACTAATGCCTTTAGAACTTAAATCATTTTTTATTACTGGAGCATACTTCTTATTAATTAAATTTTTTAACATTTCTGTTGCCTGCTGTTCTGTAACATAATTCAATCCTTCTATTTCTTTTCCAGTCATTCCATATCCAAGAGTTTTAACGCCTACACAATCATAATAGGGCTTGCTATAATATCCCTCCCATGACTTAATGAAATTTATGCACTGGTTGCTTACTAAGTTATCTTCTATCCATGCTCCTTCATTGTCAAACCTGTATTCTTTACCATCTATAGTATAAGTACCTTCTATATACATAGAACCCTTATATCCATTGCTAGATGGCTCTAAATAATACCATTTTCCACTATTGGGAGATTTAAACCATCCTGTCTGCATTTCTCCATTAGCACCTAAGTAATACCATCTATTATCTTTATCTTGAATCCATTCATTTTCTGCCATAGTACCATTATCTTTTAGAAAATACCACTTGCCTTTATCTTCATACCAGCCTTTAACAATATTTTTATTATCATCTTCAACACACCATTTCCACTTACTCATATAAACATCTCCTTAAAATAAAAAATAAATAAAAAATAAGCAACCCCTAAAGGCTGCCATGATTATTCTTCCTTAGTTAGTTGTTTAGCTGTTTGATTTATTCCAATCGCAATACCCCAACATATAACACCTTGCATAAATCCGTTTATTGCTGCTTCTAACAATGTTTTATATTGAGCATTTATAATTGCTAGAAGAATTGCTAATGTAATTCCTAAAACTAAAAGTATTAATGTAATACTATGATAGTGCATTTTCGCTTGAATAATTTTACAGTTGGATATCAAAATAGATATTTATGCTATTTTTAATATTTTAAAAATTTCTGATAACGGCGTTCCGCTTGCGGCAGCTTCATAAATATATATAACCTTGTTTTTTTGTAAATCTTTCTTAGCTTCTTTATATCCAGTATGAAAGTGATATGTTGCATTAAAATACAACTTACAATAAATATTGCTGATTATCATAATTATAAGATATCTGTTTATGCTTTTTTCACTTCTTACTTGATAACTATTAAGACCTAGATAAGATTTACATTCTCTGAAAAACGGCTCAATCGCCCAACGATCAATATAATGAGTTAATATTTCCATAGGTTGTAATGATGAATCTAAAGAAATAAATGCTTTTAATGCTTTATCTTTATGAAATGAATCTTTTGGATAACTAAAAATTATGGAAACATTTTTTCTATCATTGAGATCTCCAATGTAGTTATAAATATAGTATTCTTTGTTTTTAACTGTGACGAGGTTAAAATTATCTATATTTTGGTGTTAGTATAAAAGTGTACTCCTAAAACTGAATAATTACTGGATGAAGAAAAAATGTATAAAATCTATGGATGTAGAAAAACTTCTTTCAGTTTTTCTTATGGCAAGGACAATGTATATAAATAAGGAATGTTGTGATGATGATGATTTTAAAGAAATATTTGATATGTTTGTTTTTACATCAATAAAGAAATATTTAATTGTGAATATTTAAATTTCAACATATTATTTTTAAATAAAAAATGTAACTTTATTTCTTTTAAATAAATAGAATATGTTTGTAGAGTATTCATGAGGAAAATGGTATGTATAGAGAAATTGTATACAAGTATCCAATTAAAAATGTAAATTTGAGAGAAGGAAAGTCTATAAATTCAAAGATAATCACAGTAATTCCTAAAATGTCTAAAGTGGAACTTATTGATGGTGAAGAAGACTGGCTTAAGATTAAATATAATGGTTTATAAGGATATGTGTATAATGATAATATTTCTACAAGCATGTACACATGGACTAAAGTAAAACTTAGAGAAAAACCATCAATATTATCAAGGACAATAAGAATTCTTCCTGAAAAATCTTTAGTACAGCTTATAGGAGTAAATGGAAAATGGACAAAAGTAATATATAATGATGAAGAAGGCTATATTTACAGCAAATATCTATCTTATGATGGAAACAGAAATGATGATATAAATTATAAATATTTTTATACTGATATGAGCAGGTTTGTGAATGATAATGATTTTGAGAGCAGCACAAAATATTTGATTGTAACTGATCTTAAGGATAAGGATACTTTTATATTTGAAAAACAACTAAATAATTGGAAGCAGCTTTATAAATTCAAATGTACAGTTGGAAAACCTTCTACGCCTACAATAACAGGAATATTTCATATAAGCGGCAGAAATCCGTATTTTGGAACAGATAAATACAGGGTAAAATATGCAACAAGGATTGAAGGAGCTTATTATTATCATTCTATATTGTATGATTCAAAAGGTATAAATGTAATAGATGGCCGTCTTGGGCAGGCTTTGAGTCATGGATGTATTAGATTAGATGTAAATAATGCAAAATGGATATATGAAAATATTCCTGATAAAACTACAGTTTTTATACATTGATAGTAAATAATTTGTTTTAAATATTATAAAGAAAATGAATGTTGGTAAACTAGTTTATTAATATTCATTTTTTATTTTTTCTAAAAAATTAAAGAGAGATTTTTCTAATAATTTTAAATAGGAAAGATTGACTTATATAAATAATATATTATAATTGAAAATGAATATCAATTAAAAAGAAGGAGGGATTGAAGTGAATACAGCAATAGGAATTTTGATTCCATTTTTAGGCACATCTTTAGGAGCTGCCTGTGTATATTTTATGAAAAAGCAAATAAATGAACTTTTGAATAAAGTGCTTCTTGGTTTTGCATCTGGGGTCATGGTTGCAGCATCTGTATGGTCGTTGATAATTCCAGCTTTAGATATGAGTGAGAATATGGGAAGACTGGCATTTATCCCAGCAGCAGCAGGAGTTGCTGGAGGTATGGTTTTTCTTCTTATACTTGATAAAATAATTCCGCATCTTCATGCATTTAGTGATGAACCTGAAGGGATGGAAAGTACATTAAAGAAAACCACAATGCTTGTTTTAGCAGTAATAATCCATAATATACCCGAGGGGATGGCTGTTGGAATTGTATTTGCAGGGGTTTTGAGCGGAGGAACTTCAGTAACTCTTGCAGGTGCTTTTGCTCTTTCTATTGGGATAGCAATTCAGAATTTCCCAGAAGGAGCTATAATATCTATGCCTCTTAGAAGTGAAGGATTAAGCAAAAATCTTAGTTTTTTGTATGGGGTTTTGTCAGGAATCGTAGAACCTATAGGTGCAGTACTCACAATATTATTTTCAAGTTTGATAACTCCATTTATGCCATATCTTCTTTCATTTGCAGCAGGTGCAATGATTTATGTTGTGGTTGAAGAACTTATTCCAGAATCTTCATATGGAGAACATTCTAATATGGGAACACTTGGATTTGCAGTTGGATTTATATTGATGATGATTTTAGATGTAGCCTTGTCTTAATAAAATAGTTTGCAAAGTTTAATATAATCTGTTTAAAAGTATAAGAAAGTAAGGTATGTAATTATATTATTTTAAATTAAGATTAGAAAAAATAAGGTTGAAAAGCGAATTATTACAAATCATAAATATATGATTTCCAAAGTCCTTTGATGTTGCATTTTTAATGCAGTCAAAGGATTTTTTTGCAGGTATTTTTATGTTTCAATAATCAAAAAAATTTGTAAAGATTTAATTTTCTTAATGTAGATTGTCAATTATACACTATGCATTTTTAATTGGCATAAGGGAAAATTAATATTAAAAATCTTATGAATTTTAAATAAATCCATTGACATATACTCCTAGGGGGTATATAGTGTTAATATACTAGTGGGGAGTATATTGAAAGGTTATAAAAGGAGGATGAAAAATGGAAGATAAGGTTAAAATGCCGTGCTGTGAAAAGAAAACCATGCGTGATGATAAACAAAAGAAAGCTTTAATTAATCGATTAAAAAGAATAGAAGGACAGATACGGGGGATTCAATCCATGATTGAAAAAGATGCTTATTGTAATGATATTTTGCAGCAGTCAGCAGCTGTAACAGCAGCTGTAAATGGATTTAACAGGGAACTTATTGCAAGTCATATAAAAGGATGCGTAAGCAGGGATATTCGAGAAGGAAAAGATGAAGTTATTGATGAACTTGTAACCACAATACAAAAACTTATGAAATAAATATATTTCAATTGACAATGTACAATGGATAATTGTCAATGAAGGATGAAATCTTTACAAGATTTCTTTTGAATTTTAAATGTGGTAGATAAATTATATAAACAATATTTAATTTTATAATACATGAAAAAGAAAGGATTGATTTATTATGATTAAAACTATTTTAGGAATTGATGGAATGATGTGTGGAATGTGTGAGAACCACATGAATGATTTAATAAGAAAGACTTTTAAAGTAGAGAAGGTAACTTCATCTCATAAAAAGGGAGAAACAGAAATTTTATCAGAGGAGTCTTTAGATGAAGAAAAGCTTAAATCTGCAGTTGAATCAATAGGATATAAAGTATTATCAGTAAAAGAAGAAAATTATGAAAAGAAGAGATTTTCTTTTTTTAAGAAGTAGGACATAGTTAAGAAAGTTTTATTCTGATTTCCAATTAATGCAGAATGTGTGTTGGAAATAAAAATAGAAAGTAGGAATTAAAATGAAACAATATAATGTAACTGGCATGAGCTGTGCTGCATGTAGTGCCAGGGTAGAAAAAGCAGTTTCTAAAGTTAATGGAGTTACATCATGTTCAGTAAATCTTCTTACAAATTCTATGGGTGTAGAAGGCAATGTAAGTGATGAAGTTATTATTGCTGCTGTTGAAGAAGCAGGATATGGCGCTTCTGTAAAAGGAAAGAATAATGCTCATAAAGAAGCATCTGTTTCAGATATGGAATCTTTAAAAGATAAAGATACACCTGTATTAAAAAAGAGATTTATATGGTCTTTAGTTTTTCTTTTAGTGTTAATGTATTTTTCTATGGGGCATATGATGTGGGGATGGCCATTACCACATTTTTATGATGATAATCATATTGCAATGGGACTTACACAATTATTGCTTACAGTTATTATCATGGTCATAAATCAGAAATTTTTTATTTCGGGATTTAAAAGTCTGCTTCATAGAGCACCAAACATGGATACACTTGTTGCACTTGGTTCAGCTGCAGCTTTTGGCTACAGTACATTTGCATTATTTGCTATGACTTCAGCTCAGGTAGCCGGTGATTCAGAAGCAGTTATGAATTATATGATGGATTTCTATTTTGAATCAGCAGCAATGATTTTGACTTTAATTACAGTTGGAAAGATGCTTGAAGCACGTTCTAAAGGAAAGACTACAGATGCATTGAAGAGTCTTATGAAGCTTGCACCTGAAACTGCCAATATTCTGCGTGATGGAAAGGAAGAAACAGTTTCTATTGAACAGGTTCAAAAAGGTGATATTTTTGTAGTGCGTCCCGGAGAGAATATTCCTGTAGATGGAATAATATTAGAAGGAAGCAGTGCTGTAAATGAATCTGCATTGACAGGAGAAAGTATTCCAGTAGATAAGGAATGTGGAGATTCTGTATCAGCGGCAACTATTAATCAGTCAGGATTTTTAAAATGTCAAGCAACAAGGGTTGGTGAAGATACTACATTATCACAGATTATCAAAATGGTCAGTGATGCAGCTGCAACAAAGGCACCAATTGCTAAAATTGCAGATAAAGTATCAGGAATATTTGTTCCTGCAGTTATTACAATATCAGTTATTACAACAATTGTATGGCTTATTTTAGGCAGAGAATTTGGTTTTGCAATTGCAAGAGGTATTTCCGTTCTTGTTATAAGCTGTCCATGTGCACTTGGCCTTGCAACACCTGTAGCTATTATGGTTGGTACTGGAAAGGGAGCAAGAAATGGTATTCTTTTTAAAAATGCTGTTTCACTTGAAGAAGCAGGAAAAGTGGATATTGTGGCTTTGGACAAAACAGGAACTATTACAAAAGGTGAACCAAGAGTTACAGATATTTATCCTGTTTCAGGAGTAGAAAAAGATGAACTGCTTCAAATTGCATATACATTAGAATACAGCAGTGAACATCCACTAGCAAAAGCAATTTTAGACAAGGCAGCAGAAAAGAATATGAAACCAGATGTTATATCTGATTTTAAAGCAATGCCAGGAAATGGACTTATGGCAGTATGGAAAGATTCTTTACTTATTGGTGGAAGTTTAAAATACATATCTGAAAAAGCAGATGTAAATGAAGAAATGAAAAAGATAGCAGAATCTATGGCAGAGGAAGGTAAAACACCATTATTGTTTGCACAGGATAAAAAACTCCTTGGAATAATAGCAGTAGCTGATGTAATAAAAGAAGATAGTGCACAGGCAGTTCGTGAACTTCAAAACATGGGTATTCATGTTGTTATGCTTACTGGAGATAATGAACGTACAGCAAATGCCATTGGAAAACAGGCTGGAGTAGATGAAGTAATTGCTGGGGTTCTTCCAGAAGGAAAAGAAAATGTTATAAGAAGATTAAAAGCAAATGGAAAAGTAGCAATGGTAGGAGATGGGATAAATGATGCCCCAGCACTTACAAGAGCAGATATAGGAATTGCCATAGGTGCAGGAACAGATGTAGCAATTGATGCAGCAGATGTGGTCTTAATGAAGAGCAGAATTCTTGATGCAGCAGCAGCTATTCGTTTAAGCAGAGCTTCCTTGAAAAATATACATGAAAATCTTTTCTGGGCATTTTTCTACAACACCATAGGTATTCCTATTGCTGCCGGATTGTTTATTCCTTTTGGATTGACATTAAATCCTATGTTTGGAGCAGCGGCCATGAGTTTAAGCAGTTTCTGTGTTGTATCTAATGCGCTACGTCTAAATCTTGTAAATATATATGATTCACATAAGGACAAAAGAAAAAAAGTTCATAAAAAAGAGTCTATAAAGATATCATCAGAAATGACAAGAACATTGAAGATTAAGGGAATGATGTGTGGACATTGTGAAGCAAGAGTAAAAGAAGCATTAGAAGCAGTTCCAGAAGTTATTGAAGCAAAGGTAAGCCATGAAAAAGGAACAGCAGTTGTTTCATTAAATAAAGAGATAGATGACAATTTATTAAAAGAATGCGTAGAAACACAAGGGTATAAAGTAATTAGTGTTAAATAGATATATATTCTGATAAAAGATATACTTACAGAGTATTTTACGTATCTGTCACAAGAAAGATGGATAAATAAACAATAATATTATTTAAGTTATGTAAATGACTATTAATTAGAATTAAATATATGAATTATTGAATAAAAGTTTACATAGTAAAGAAGAAATATCAGATGATATGGAGTGTATAAAAATGGAGTACAAAAAATTTGAAAAAACAATCATTGCAAGAATTGATAAAGGAGAAGAAATTCTTGAAAAGGTGAAAGAAATTGCTTTAAAAGAAGATATAAAGTTAGCAAGTATTCAAGGACTTGGAGCAGTTAATCAATTTACTGTGGGAGTATTTAAAACAGATGAAAAAAAATATCTTGCCAATAATTTTAAAGGTAGTTTTGAGATAGTTTCTCTTGCAGGAACAATAAATACCATGAATGATGAATTTTACTGCCATCTTCATATGAGCGCTGGAAATGAAAAAGGGGAAGTGTTTGGAGGACATTTAAATGAGGCAGTAGTCAGTGCTACTTGTGAAATAGTAATAAATATTATTGATGGAAAAGTGGATAGATATTATGATGATAAGATAGGATTGAATTTATTTAAATTTTAATCTTGAAACATAATATATAAAAATTAAATAAAGAACAAGATATTTTATAAAGAACAAATAGTTATTCAGAAAATTTAGGATAATTATTTGTTCTTATTTTTAATGAAATTTATATATTTTAATTGACAATGTGCAATTGGTAAGAAAATATGAAATTCTTACAAGATTTCTTTAGCTGTTATGTTATTTTAGATATTAGAATAAGATTATATTTTTGCATTTATGATTTTCTATGTTACATATATGAGATAGATTTTAACTTTGCAGCATATATATTTATATTAATAATTAAAATTTAGAGAATTGAGAGGGATATAATGAGAGGGGCAAAGAAGTTAATTTTAAATATCATTATTATTGCATCAGCAGTCAGTTTATTTTCTGGGTGTAGCATTGAAAAATATTCAATTCAGATTTTTGCAGATAATAATAGTGCTAAATTAAATGATGCTAATACTAATATTGTTTCAAATAAAGATGAAAAAGATTATTATACAGAAGCATTAAATTATTCAGATAAAGAAAATTGGGCTTATTATGGCATAGGTGAGAATAAAGAAGCAGATTTATTCATAGTATGTCCAACAGTAGATATGGGATATAAGAATAATTATAATATGTCTATGTCAGATGAAGAAGTTAGAGGATATTTTATTGGAGAATTAAATATGGAAAAAGGAATCTATGAAAAAAATACCTGTATATATGCACCATTTTACAGACAGGTTTCTTTTCCAGTTTATAATCTAAAATCTGAGCAGACAGATCAGTATTTTAAAATTGCGTATGCAGATGTGAGAGAAGCATTTCTTTATTACATGGAAAATTTAAACAATGGAAGGCCTCTAGTGCTGGCTGGATTTTCACAGGGTTCTGATATGATACTGCGCTTATTAAAAGAATTTTATAATAATGAAGAATACAGCAGGAATTTAGTGGCTGCCTATTGTATAGGATGGAGAATTACAGAAGACGATATATCAGAGTATCCATGGCTTAAAATGGCTGAAGGAAGAAACGATACAGGTGTAATTATATCATTTAATTCAGAAGCAGAAGGAATTAAAGAATCTTTATTAATTCCTTCTGGAACAAAAACACTTGGAGTAAATCCATTAAATTGGAAAACAGATGGGACTTTTGCTTATTCATCAGAAAATAAGGGAGCATGTTTTACAGATTATGGTGGAAATATTGTTAAAGAAATAAATAATTTTTCAGGAGCATATCTGGATGAAAAAAGAGGGTCGTTAATTGTAACAGATGTTAATCCAGCTGACTATAGAAATTCACTTTTTCCAGATGGAATTTATCACTTATATGATTATCAATTTTTCTATAGAAATCTTCAGGAAAATGTTACAGATAGAATTGAGGCTTTTAAGACTAAAAACCACAAATAGAAAAACGTATTTTTATTTATGATATAATTTTGTTAAAGGTAAGTTAGAAAATTCAGTATAAATGGTAAAGATTAAATATAGCATAATGAATTTTGCATCAAATATCTGCAGGAATATTATGTCAGACTTGGTTGGTAGAATCAGAGACTATTTAAAGATATAATATTACATAGAGAATATTTATCTATGATAATAGAATTAAGTGCACCGAAATGGATGAGAAAAGACTGAGAGAAATAGACCAGATTGTTTAACCTATAAAATTGACACAATTTCCTATATTCTCAGTCTATTATATTTTTTTGTAAAAGTGTATGATAAAAATGTGAGGAGGCCTTGGTACTATGTCAAGAAAAAGTACAAGTTAAATTCGG
>NZ_CAKVKB010000012.1 GCF_934754915.1 uncultured Clostridium sp. | reverse complement strand
TAAATTGCTTTACAGTCTTATTTGAATTTGAATTATACATATTTATAAAAGAACTTCTATTTATTCTATCTATACTCATATTCATTACTCCTCTTACTTCTATTAATATATTTATCGAACAAATATCTTTTAAGTTTACACTTACAATCTCTTAAGTTTATACTTACATTTTCTAATACATATCTTTTAATGATAAACTTATATAATAATTGTGGATATTTCATAATTATAAATTCATATAACCTTAATCAACATACAGTATAGATATTTACTGTTAATATACTAAATATTAATTGTTTTTTGATTCATACTAATACGAAAAATCTTCAATCAAAGAAATCTTGAAAAGATTTCTTCATAAATTGTCAATTGAAACATTTTGAGCAATAAAAAAAGCAATTACATAAAACATGTAATCACTTTCTTCATCCATGCCAAGCACTTTTATTTTTTTAATGTCTTAAGTCTTTCTGCGTCACTCACAATGCTTGTTATTCTTACACCAAAGTTTTCATCAACAACAACAACTTCTCCTAATGCTATCTGTTTTCCATTAACTAATATCTCAACTGGCTCTTCTGCAAGTTTCTGAAGCTCTATAAGAGAACCTGCACCAAGATTTAAAATATCCTGAATGCTCTTCTTTGTCCTTCCTAAAACTACAGATATATCTAATGGTACATCCATAATTAAGTCGATATTTTTTATTGGAGGTACTGTGCCTTGCTGTGATAATGGTGCAAAAGCTGCTTGATGCACCTCTACCGGCTGACCATACATCTGTGGTTGTCCTCCATACATCTGTGGTTGTTGTTGCATTTGTGGTTGTTGTGTATATTGTGGCTGTTGCATTTGCGCCTCCTGATACTGTTGTGGCTGACTTTCTGGTTCAGGCTGAATTTCCTTGCTTAAAATAGTTTCTTTTTTAGGTTCTTCTGGCTGTACTTGTGGAACATCTTGTTCAACATCCTCACCAGTCATTATTGCCACTATATTTTTTGCAGTCCTTATAGGAAATATCTGCATTATATTACTATCAACAATATCCCCAATTGTCATTTTAAATGACACCTTTACTATTGGCTCATCTTCTGGTATTGCATCTGATATAGGTATACTTGAATCTTTAACAACTTTAGCAGTTGGAGGTGATATATCCACTTTTTTTCCAAACATTGTTGCCATTGATGTTGCTGCAGAACCTATCATCTGATTCATCGCTTCTGAAACAGCACTTATTTCAAGTTCAGACAATTCATGTACATCTGTTACCTTTCCATCTCCCCCCATCATAAGGTTGGAAATTACAAGCCCATCATAGGTTTTTATTATTAATATGTTTCTTCCAACTATACCAGCTATATATTCTATATCTAAAACTATATTAGGAGTTTCAAATCCTTCCTTTATTTCCCTCAATGTTGTTACTGATACTACTGGTGTTGTTATATTAACCTGCTGATTTATAAGCTGATACAACGCAGTAGAAGCAGACCCCATTGATATGTTTCCTATCTCGCCTAATAAGTCTTTATCTGTGTCTGTTATTTCATCAGCAGTTACAGTGCTCACATCTGCATCTAAGTTTTTATCTGTATTTTCATCTTTATTTGTATCTATAGCAGAATCATTTTCTTTGTTATCTGGAGATTCTCCTGATAATAATGCATTTATTTCTTCTTGAGATAAAAAATTATTGCTCATACCCATTCACTTCCTTATCTGTTATATCTAATATCATAACTCCCATATTCTTGCCTGCTATTCCTGGCTTTGCGTAATAGCACTCTTCATTTCCTACAAATACTTTTACTGGGGATGAGCTCTTTGTATCAAGTCTAATCACATCACCTATATTAAGCCTTAAGAAATCTTCAACAGTTAACATTGAATGACCTAATTCTGCTACAATATCAACATCAACTTTCTGAATTCCTTCCTCAATTTTTTCTCTAGATTCTGCTTTTGAACTTTCATCATCATTTTGAAAAGAATACTGCACCACTAACTTGTCTAATATTTTTTCAATACTTAAATATGGAATACACATATTAATAAACGTACTGCGTTTATTCATTTCCACTGAAAATGTAATTAATGCTACAGGATCATTAGGAGCCAGCGTCTGATTAATTGCTGGATTTGTTTCTATTCCTTCCACCTCAGGCTCTACATCCAAAATTGATTCCCATGCTAATTTCAAATTACTTATCATTCCACCAGTTATCTGTCTCATTATATTTTTATCTATATCTGAGAATTCTTTTGTTTCAACCTTTCTATCTCCACTTCCTCCTAAAAGTATATCAATAACCTGAAGAGAAAATTGTGGATTTGTTTCAAATATTATGTTACCTGCAAGAGGTGGCATCTTGAAAACCGTTATAATAGTTGGGTTTTGTACTGAATGTATAAATTCTTCATAAGTTATCTGCTCTACAGTTTCTATTTTCACTTTGACATTCTGTCTAGTCTGTCCAGTTAAGTAATTAGAAATAATTCTAGCATAATTATCATGAACCAATTCTAATGTTCTAATATGTTCTTTAGAAAATTTCTGTGGACTTCTGAAATCATAAAGCTTAACTTTATGTTTTTCTTCGTCTTTGCCAACTTCCTCCGGCTCCAATTCCCCTGTAGATAAGGCAGATAACAAGGCGTCTATTTCACTTTGAGATAAAACGTCTGCCATATTTCTCCCTCATTTCAATTAATTTAATAATTTATCTATATCTATTATAGTTAAAAGCTTATCCTCATAATTTAATATACCTTTTACATAAGGCTGAGATTTATCATTATCTTTATCAAGCTTTTGAATACTCTTTTCATCTATGTCTAGAACTTCTTCAACCTCATCAACTGATATACCTATTTCTTCATCTTCAACAGTCAATATTATTATGTTGTTTTGTTCATCACTATGTTTTACATCTAATAATAGATTTAAATCCACAAGAGATTTTATACTTCCTCTTAGATTTATCAATCCCTTAATATAAGCAGGTGCCTTTGGAACCCTAGTAATGCTCATAATATCATTTATACCTTGAACTCTATCTGTTTCAACAGCAAAATGTTCATCACCTAATTTAAATACTACTATCTGCATTTTGTAACCCTCCTTTTAACCATTGTTATTATTCACAATCATTTGTATACATAAAAGTTAATAACATAAGTTAACAGTTAACTGTCTAATTATAACTGTTAACTGTAACCCAAATTGCCAACTGTTAACCACCATAATTCTACTCAAATATAATATTGCTTTCTGTAATATATTACCACATTAAGTCATTATAATCAAATATTTGTAAAATTCTTTTATTAACATATCAGCTTATTACTAACCTAAAACTTTCTTAATAGCTTCTAAAACTCTTTCAGCTTGGAATGGCTTAACTATAAAGTCCTTTGCCCCAGCTCTTATTGCATCCATAACCATTGATTGTTGTCCCATTGCTGAACACATTATGATTTTTGCATTTGGATCAAATCCCTTTATTTGTTTTACCGCTTCAATACCATCCATATCAGGCATTGTTATATCCATTGTTACTACATCTGGTTTTTCTTTTTTATACATATCTACAGCAACAACTCCGTTGTTAGCTTCTCCAACAATTTCAAAATCATTTTTTTCTAAGATATCCTTTATCATCATTCTCATAAATGCTGCATCATCAACAATTAAAACTTTAGCCATATTTTTTTACCTCCAAAATTAACTTATTCCTATTGATTTTAATATTTTTTCTAAAGATCCCGGCATAGGGATATAATAAAAATGTCCTCCTATATTTTCTTCTGTATCATCCAAAAATATAGTCTCAATATCCAATATATATTCATCATATTGATTAGACTCTATAAATGTAGTTGTAAGTATTGCTCCAAGCATATCATACGTTACTGCTGGAACTGATGGTGCAATAACAAGATTAGTTAGTTGTGCAATTGAATTCATATACGAAGCTGAAATTATATTAGCAATTTCGCATAAAACAGATTGCCCCATTTCACTGTTAATATTTTCTTCACTTCCTATTAACTTTCCCACTATTTTTCTTACTGTTTCTTCTTCGAATACCAAAAGTATATTACCTGCAATATCACCTAGAACTCTTACTACAGTACCAGCAACTTCTATTTCTCCAGTTTCTTCAAGAACATCTTCTAATCTTACCACATTTACTGCTGGAACTGTCATATCTACTTTTTTATTAAGTAACATCGAAAGAGCTGTTGCAGCATTTCCCGCACCAATATTTGACACCTCTTTCAATGCATCTAATTGTACCATACTTAAACTTGAGTAGTCCACTAAACATCCTCCTTAAAAGTACTTTTATAATAATGCACCTATATCTAATATTAATGTTACTAATCCATTTCCTAATATTGTTGCTCCGATATACTGATCCAATCCTTTTAATGTTTTTCCTAAAGGTTTAATTACTATTTCTTGCTGTCCACATAAAGCATCTACAAGCAATCCAATAGTTTTATCACCTACATTTACTATTATAACAAACTTCTTATCAGTTTTACTAGACTCAATATCTAAACTTTCATTTAATCTTACTAATGGAATTACATCTTCTCTATAAACAATTACTTCTTTACCATTACTCTTCTTAATGCTTTCTTCTTTATAATCTATTACTCTATCAATAAATCCTAATGATATAGCAAGTGTTTCTTCTCCCACTTTAACAAGTAATGCCTGAATTATCTGAAGTGTAAGTGGAAGCTTTATAATAAATTCTGATCCTTTTCCTTCTTCACTTATTAAATCAACAGTACCTCCAAGTGCTGAAATTTTTGTTTTAACAACATCCATTCCAACTCCTCTTCCTGAAATATCTGTAACAACTTCATTAGTGCTGAATCCTTGTGCAAATATTAAATTTTTAATATCAGCATCTGATAATCCTTCTGTATTTATTCCCTTTTGTTCAGCCTTTGCTTTTACTTTTTCAACATTTATTCCAGCACCATCATCAATTACTTTTATTAATGCCTTAGTACCTTCTTGATATGCAACAAGTTTTACTGTTCCAACTGGAGATTTTCCAGCTGCTATTCTTTCTTCTTTAGTTTCGACACCATGGTCTGCTGCATTTCTTAATAAATGGATCAATGGTTCTCCAATTTCATCTATTACTGTTCTATCAAGTTCAGTATCTGCTCCTTCTATAACAAAGTTAATTTCTTTGTTTAATTCTACTGAAATATCTCTTATCATTCTTGGGAATCTGTTAAATACAGTATCAAGTGGAAGCATTCTTATCTTCATTACAAGGTCTTGTAAATCAGATGTTGTTCTTCCAACCTGTTCTAATGTTTCATTTAATTCCTGTGATTTATGTGTTGTAACTATCTGTTCAAGTCTTGTTCTATATATAACAAGTTCTGAAACCATGTTCATAAGATTATCAATTCTTTCAAGATCAACTCTTACAGACTGGTGTGCCTTTTTAACTTCTTTTTTCTTTTGAGGTTTCTTTGCAGCAGGTTTCTTTGCTAATTCTGCTTTCTTTTCTTCAGGTTTTGTTTCTTTTTTTACTTCCTGAGTTTTTTCTGCTTCTTTTGGCTGAACTTCTTCTAATTCAACTAAAGCAGCTTCTACTTTGGCTACTTCTGAAATGCCATTTACTATAGCAATTATTTCATCAACAGTATTATTAGTAACAAGAACAAATTTTAATTCTAAGTCAAATTCTTCATTTTCAATATCCTGTGTTGAAGGTATTGATTTTAATATTTCACCATGTTCTTCTAAGTCTTTTACTATCAAAAATGCTCTTGCTGATTTAAGAAGAGTATTTTCACTTAATGTAACCTTAATTTCAATTGCATTAAATCCTTTTTCTTCTGCCTGTCTTATAACTGATGTATCATATTCATTTAAGTCCATTCCAATAGTATCGCTTGCTGTTACTACTGATGAAGCAGATGATGTATCTGCCTTTGCAGTATTTGCTGCTGATGCTTGTTCTGGTGTTTTATTTCCATTCTCTTTTATATCAGCTAATTTAGCCATTATTCCTTGAATATCAACTTTTTCATCTGATCCATCCTGAACAAGATCAACCATTTTTTCCAATGTATCAAGACAGTCAAACAATACTGTTACTACATCTTGACTAACCTTTAACTCTCCTTCTCTGAATTCTGATAAAACATCCTCCATTTTATGTGTTAATTCAGCAATATCATTAAATCCCATTGTTGCAGCCATTCCTTTTATTGTATGTGCAACTCTGAATATTTCATTAACCTTATCTATATCTTCGGGATTTTGTTCTAATTCCAAAAGAGATTCATTTAAAGTCTGTAAATTATCTAATGATTCCTCTAAAAACATTGACATATATTGAGATGTATCCATATGTATTCCTCCTTTATACCTTTTGTTAAAATTTATTTATATCTTTTTATATATAAAAGTTGATGCCTTTTCAAATCCATAGTCTCTATAATTATATATACTTTCTGTAGCACCTACAAATAGAAGACCACCCTTTTTTAATGATTTGCTAAACTTTTTATATATTTCCTGTTTCACATCGTTGTTAAAATATATAACAACATTTCTACATACTATTAAATCAAAATCAGATTCATAGGAATCTAATATAAGATCATGTTTTCTAAATGTAACTCTATCTTTAATTTTTGAGTCTATATAGTATTTATCGTCCTTTATGGAAAAATATTTACTCAAATCAGCACTGGATACTGCTTTCATTTCATTTTTAGTATATTCTCCAATTTTAGCTTTGGATAAAATCGTATTATCAATATCAGTAGCTATAATATTATGTCTTCCTAATGGAGCTATTTTATCTAATATCATTGCAATTGTATATGGTTCACACCCTATAGAACATGCCGCGCTCCAAATTTTTAAATTTGTATTATTAGGAAGCAGTTCAGTTTTTATTTTATTTTCCAGTTCAACATACAACTCTGGATTTCTAAAAAATTCTGTCACATTAATTGTTATAAAATCGAGAAACTTTTGTCTCTGTTCTGAATCTGATTTTATAACTTTTGTATATTCATCCAATGACTTTATTCCAACTCTTGTCATTAAACTGTTTATCCTTCTATTAAGCTGTTCAGGTTTATAGGCTGATAGATTAATCCCCAGCTCTCTATGTACCCATTTATGAAATTCATTAAAATCCATGACTTTTCTCTCCTATATACCTCGTACAATTTCTGTTATTTTATTGCATATCTGATCAAGCGGAAGCACCAAATCAACTTTTCCAGTTTCATATGCAGCTTTTGGCATTCCATAGATTGTACACGTAGATCTATCCTCTGAAATTGTTATTCCTCCACTTTCTTTTACCCTTACAGTACCTTCTGCTCCATCTCTTCCCATACCAGTGAGAACAACTGACAAAAGTTTACCTCCATATACATTTACAGCAGAATCAAATAATTTATCCACAGCTGGGCGAACTCCCCATATGGCTGGTTCTTTATTAAGTGATATTTTGTTTATTGAGCCAATTGTCATATGGCTTCCACCTTTAGCTATATATATTGTATTTCTATTTATCTGCATACCATCATCAGCTTCTAAAACAGTCATATTACACGATTTGTTGAGCCTTTCTGCAAAAACTTTTGTAAATCCTTCCGGCATATGCTGAACAACGAATACTGGTACATTTAAATTTCCTGGAAGCTTTGTAAGTACTTCCTGTAAGGCCTTAGGGCCTCCTGTTGATGCTCCTATAACAACAGCATCAATTGCCTTATTTTTAGGAAGAGGTTTATTATTAATTACCATTCTCTCCCTATTTAAAGATTCTTTAACATTTACATTTTTTCTGATACTATCTATATTTTTTTCTTCTGTACTGGTTGTCCTAAAATTGTTTTGTGTTTTATTATAATTTGAAACTTTTATACTGCTAGTTATTCCTTTTATTTCTTTTATTAATCGATCCTTAACTTTATCTATATCTAAAGAAATACTTCCAGAAGGTTTTGTAATAAATGTTATTGCTCCATTGTCCAGACATTCTAATGTAAGTTCTGATCCTTCTGTTGTGGAACTGCTCAACATGATTATGGGATAACTTTTCCCCTGTCTTTTCAACTCTTTAAGAGTTGCTAACCCATCTAGATCCCTCATATGAACATCTAAAGTGATTAAGTCAGGTTTAAACTGATCTACTTTTTCAATCAGTTCTCGTCCATCTCTAAATTTTGCTACAACTTCAAAACTCGCCTCAGATTCTATCATATCAGATATTGCTTTTCTCATAAAAGCAGAATCATCAACTACTATAATTCTAATTTTGTCCATCCTCATCACCTCACTAAAGTTCAACTATACCTTTTCCAACAATCTTTAATGTAACTTTACCAGTACTTGCTTCAAGTATCATTGTCCTCCCTTTGTTTCCTCCAGTGTCTTCTGCAATTATAGGTATTCCTACATCATTAAGTGCTTTTTTTACAGCTTCGCTATTTCTCTTTCCAATATCACTTATTATGCTTTTATCACTAAAATTAAACATTGATGCTCCACCTGCAATTTTTGCAATAATATTCTGTTTTTTGCATCCCTGTTTCTGCATTTTTTCTACAAGTATAGGAATTGCCGAATCTGCAAATTTCATTGGATTAGTTACATTTTTAAATTGTGTACTATCTGGAAGCATAATATGTGATAAACCAGCAACTTTTAATACTTTATCATACAACGCAATTCCAATGCACGATCCTAAACCTATAGTCATTATTGTTCCAGGATCAAGGACCAGATTTAAATCAGCTATTCCAACTTTAACCTCATTATTCCCCATTTTTACCCCCTAAAAATGTTTTCTTCATCTTCCACTGATAATATTTTCTCTAGATCCAATAATATGATTATATTATTTTCAAGCTTTATAAGTCCACTTATATACTTTCTTTCTGTCGTATTAGTTATTTCAGGTGTTTCTTCAATTATGCTATTATCAATGTCAGTAACTTCGTAGACACTATCTACTATTATACCGAATTTTTTTTCTTGCCTCTTTACAACAATTATCTTTCTTTCTCCAGTATAATCTTCCTTTCCAATCTTAAACTTATTTAAAAGGCTTATAATTGGCAGGATTTTTTCTTCATGGTTTATTACTCCCTTTACAAAAGCAGGTGCTTCTGGAAGGGCTGTAGGCTCCTCATACCCAAGTATTCTTTCTACTTCTTTAATATCAGCTGCATAACGCTCTCCATTTAATCCAAAAATAATTATCTTTCTAATATTATCTAATGACATATCCTCTTCCTCCTACAAACGTAATTTATCGATTGTTATGTCCCCCATTTCATCTACATATGCTTTTACATTTTTAGATGATACATCTAATACCATCTGTTTGTCACCAAAACAAAATACTGTATTACTATATGCTACATCAGCTGTAATAATCCCTTCTTTAGGAACTTTTAGAATTGTATTTACTCCAGCTTCACTTCCAACAGTCTTTAATTTTATTTCTTTTCCAGCTGAAAGAATTCCTCCCCTACACACTGAATTTTCTTTAGAAAATTCAATATTTTTCACTGCAGTTATTTCTGAAGTATACTGTCCTTTTCCATTAATAAAAACATTCCCTATAGATTCTATTTTTGATCCCTGTATATATTCCGCATATACATCAGCACTTTCTGATTGGAATTCTTCCATTTCATCTATTTCCTCCTGTAAAAGTTCCTCAAATTCAATTAATTCCTCTGCTTCGCTTATATTTAAAGGACCAAATCCTATTATTTTTTCTCTTATAAATGATGTTATAGGTGAATCTTTAATGCCTTGATTTTTACATTCATCCAATATGTTTTCACATATTGAAATTAATGATTTATATTTATTTTCAATTAATATCTTTATAATTTCTCCTATATTTTTCCCATGGAGTATATCATTATCCTTAATCTGATTGACAGCTGAAAATAAATCACCAACTGTATTTTTTGCATCCTTTAAATCCATTAAATATTTCTTTTTGTTTATGCTGTTTTCTCCTGCAATGATAGTAGAATTAATTATATTTCCATTTATAGTTATGTTACTTGAAGCAGTTATTTTTGCCGAGTTTACATTCTTTCCAACAAAAACAGTATTACCAGCTACTATTTCCATGCCTTCACGAACATTTTTCTGTACTTCTACATCTGCAACAAAATTTATATTTCCTGTGCTTAAATCTACCTCTTCAACCTGATAAACTTGATGAACCTTGAATGTATTAGATTTAAATGAAGGTTTTCCTTCCACAACAGCTATAACTTTGTTATTTTCATATTTGCAGCCTTCACCAATTTTAAATTTTATTTTTTGAATATCCCTACATTTAACATCGTTTCCATAAACATCTTTACCATCTTTACCTGGCACAGCTGGAATAATATTGGCTATTTCTTTTCCTGCCTGCACTGTTGCTAACATAAACCTATTTCTATAATCAATTTTTTCTTCTGTTCCATCACTTTCTTCAAGTTTATCTGAGTCTTTAAACAGAACTTCAATTTTTTCAGGTATCCCCTCAACTGCTTGTACACCTTTTGCAACTAATACTTCCTCAGAATTTTCATTTCTGCATAACTCATTAATATTATCCTCTAAAAATCCAAAAACTACATTTCTATCTTTTAATGCATTTTTTATTTCTTCTTTCGTATATTTAGGTGCATATTGTTTTTCAGATACAATTTTTTTCAATATAAGATTTTTAGTAAACTCACAATCTTCTAATGCATATATCTTTTTAGGAATCGATATTATTGTAACATATGCTTCCATTTTATCCTTAGAAACAAATATTTCCATTCTTTTTTCTGGTTCAGAATCTTCTTCAATATGATATTCTATAGCATCAGATTCATTAGCATTTTCAATCAAATCAGTCTTTTCTCCATTTAGGATCAAATCAACCCCATCACATGATTTTATAGTAATTGATTCATTTCCAAGAGATTTTATTATTATTTTCCCATTATGTACTCTAGCACCATATGAATAATTCTCTATACCCTGACCATCATTTATTGTATTTTTTTTATGTTTATTATTTTCTATAGAAGCATTATCTTCTTGATATACCTCTATAGTTATTGTTTTCTTAAAAAAATGTCTTTCTTCTTTTATCACTTTATAATCAATATTATTTTTATCAATATTTAGTTTTTCTGCTGCTTTTTGCAGACATTTATCAATACTTCCTGCTGAAAATATTAAATTCATAACTAATCCTCCATAAAAATACTTATTGCTTTTAGTATACCACAGGGAGATACAATTTTATATGAATTTTTAGATTTCTGTGAAGTCTAATTACAGATATTCTATCTTCTCAAATATCTGTCAATTTCCTTATTATATTCATCAGACAATTTTTTTATTATTTCATTTTCAGGATTTATTTTTATTGTATCTACTTGATTTATAGGAAGAACTTTTGGTGAAGTTCCTGATATAAATATACCGTCAAGCTTATTAATATCATTAAATTTAAATTCTTCTTCTCTGACATTTATTCCTATCTTTCGTGCAATCTCTATTATTTCTCCTCTTGTTACTCCTGGAAGGACTGCTTTTACCGGTGAAGTAATTAATTCATTTCCTTTAACCATAAATATATTCGATTTGCTTCCTTCTGTAATAAACCCATTTCTATCAACCAAAATTGCTTCAAATGCATTATGTTTAAGAATTTCATCATTAACCTTGCTTCTAAAATCATCATTTACTATTTTTGCATTAGGATTATTTCTTTCACCAAAATACAGTATAGTCTTTACACCCTTCTTATACATTTCATCTGTTGGATATGAATGTTTTATAAAAAACACTTTGAATTCTTTTGTGTTTAATCCATAAGTTAGTTTTATATTTCCTGCTTTTTTCCCTTCATCTTTTATAAGTTTCTGTATTTTCATTAGTATCTCTTCATAATTTAATGGAAATTCAGTATTTACAAGCTTAAATGAATTTTCCATTCTCTTTATATGTGCTTCAAGAAAGATAGGCTTTCCTTCAATAACTCTTAGCACTTCATAAATAACCTTCTCTTCCATAGTGTCATTACAT
Organism: uncultured Clostridium sp.; assembly: GCF_934754915.1. Classification (GTDB taxonomy): domain Bacteria; phylum Bacillota; class Clostridia; order Clostridiales; family Clostridiaceae; genus Clostridium. The sequence continues at coordinate 39,432 of NZ_CAKVKB010000012.1, read as the reverse complement.
CCCCTTTTATTTCCAATTCAATATCTTTATTGAATTATATTTCTTTTTATAATTTATCAAATATGGCTTTCCAACTAAATCTAATAATGGCTTATCAGAAAGTGAATCAGAAAACATATACGACTCCTTAAAATTTACAGCTATATTATTTTCCTTTAAATAAGATTTTAACCTTTTTACTTTTTCTTCACCCTTACAGTTTTCTCCATCCATCTTTCTAGAAAAAACACCATTATCAAATTTAAACTTTGTTCCAATAATTTTATCCACTTCTTTTATAGCATAAAATTCTTTAACATAAAATTCAGGTGATGCAGATATAAGATATATATCATACCCTTCATTTTTTAATTTTTTCATCATGTCAACTGCATCCTTATACAGTATATTTTTCAACCTGTCATTATAAAAGTTTTTCACAAGAGCTGACAAATCTTCTTCTTTTATTTTATCTATGAATTTTAAAAAAGTTTCCTTAACTTTTTTTTCATCATAAACATTTATAAGATACATCAATCCACAATATACCGCTCTTGGCAGAAATCTAATATTTGTCTTTTTATTTTTGACAGTATACTTAAATAACTCCATAAGGGTTTCTTTTTTTGTTATAGTATAATCAATATCAAATATGGCAAGTTTTTTCAATGTTATTATTCCACCTTCATTTTATAATTTTATGCTATATAAGACCTCACAATTCTTACCAGAAACTTTTTTAATATTATGAAACATTAAAACGGCAGATAAAAATAACTTCTATACTACTATGTTACAAAAACAATTATGATATAACAAGTAAGTTAAAGAAATTTTTTCATTTTAACAGAAAATTTTATTTTCACAAAATAAATATTTTCAATCAAACAATCAAAAGACTCACATCAAATACATGTGAGTCAGTATTTTTACAGTTTTTATTGTCTGCTATTTTATTTTTTTCAAAAATTCTGCTATTCTATCAATTCCTTTTTCTATAACATCCATTGAAGTAGCATATGATAATCTTATATATTGATCAAGTCCAAAACCAGCTCCTGGTATAACAGCAACTTTTTCTTCATCAAGAAGAACTTTTGCAAAATCTAAAGAATTTTCAATTTTTTCTCCTTTAAATGAAGTATTGAAATATGATTCAACATTTACCATTATATAAAATGCCCCACTTGGTCTTATGATTGAAACACCTTCAATTTCATTTAATCTATCTATCATGAAGTTTCTTCTTTTTTCAAATTCCTTAACCATTTTATTCAATTCTTCTACAGGTCCATTTAAAGCTTCTATTGCTGCATATTGAGCAATAGTATTAGTATTTGATGTCATATGACTCTGAAGACTTGTCATAAGCTTTATTATTTCTTTAGATGCAGCTGCATATCCTAATCTCCATCCTGTCATCGCATATGTTTTTGACACACCATTGATAACAATAGTTCTTTCATATGCATCTTTACTTAAAGAAGCAATACTTATATGCTTTTCTCCATCATAAATTAATTTTTCATATATTTCATCTGATATAATCAATAAATCATGCTTTTTAGCAAATTCAGCTATCTTTACTAATTCATCTTTATGATAAATAGTTCCTGTTGGATTGTTAGGACTGTTTAATAAAACAGCTTTCGTTTTATTTGAAACTGCTTTTTCCAAATCTTCAACTGTATATTTATAATTATTTTCCTTTGATGTTTCTACAAATACAGGTACCCCATCTGCAAGTTTTACTAACTCAGGATAACTTACCCAATATGGGACAGGTATTAAAACTTCATCTCCTGGATTTAAAACTGCCATAAATGTATTAGCAAGGCACTGCTTAGCCCCTGTAGAAATTATAATTTGTTCTGGTACATAATCTAAATCATTATCATTTTTAAATTTATTACAGATTGTTTTCTTTAAATCTAAAATTCCTCCAGCTGGAGTATATTTAGTCTTTCCATCTTTCATTGCCTTTATAGCTTCATTCATTATATTTTCAGGCGTATTAAAATCTGGTTCACCAGCCCCAAAGCTTACTACATCCACACCTTGAGCTTTCAATTCATTAGCTTTTGCTGTAATGGCCAAAGTTATTGATGGACTTATATTGCCTGCCTTTTTTGATAAATTCATTGCTTATTACCTCCAATTATATATACAACTTCTTATGTATTTATATTTCAATTAATATCATACTATGTGCAGATATCAATTAGAAATCCATTATTTTATTCCTTATTCTTCAATTCCCGTCCATTAAAAATATATCATTATTGCAAAGCAATGTAAATAGTTCATTTAGCTAATAATCAGCTATTTAATTAAAGTTTTAACTCAGTAATTAATTAATGATAACTTATTTCATAACATCCTTATTTTTTGATAGTTTCTATATTTCTGTAATTTTAAAAAGACATTAATAAATACTTATTTTATCTGTTAAATTATAAGGTTTAAGTAAAAAGCTTTATAATTTTCCACACAATAAAAGAATGAATACTCCATGCCCATTTCGTGGATAACATTTTAATAACTTCACACTCATTAAATTTCGTTAACATTAATTAGATACGAATTTTAAAAAACTCTATAATTTACTGTATAATTAAAAAGAACTGTTACATAAAGACCATATATTGTAACTACAGTCTTTAATGGAACAATTCTTTAATATAATTTTATTATTCTGCTAATTCATTTTGATAATATGCTGAAACTTTTTCAAATTCATTTTCTTCAGGTACAATTAATTCTTCCCCTACTAATTTAAATAAGTAAACAGAATCTTCATTGGGATTTTGAACTAAATAATATTGATTATCTTCGTATTGGAATTCATCTATTATTGGACATGTAATAACATTTCCATTTTCATCTTCCAAATCAACTACGAAGTTTTCATCTTCTCCACATCCGCAGCTGCCATTATCGTGGCTTCCACATTCACAGTCATGATTATTATCTTCGCATCCACATTCTGAACCACATGCGCATTTTTCTAATTCTTTATCCATCACTTACCCTCCTTTTGGTTGTTGTATTTATTTTAACCTGTATTAATAAAAATTAAAACCCTAAACATAAATTTATTTTTACAATTGACAATAAATACTGAAATCTCTTCAAGATTTCTTTAATTATTATGTAATTTTATTATTGAAATGTATATATTTAAATTAAAAATTATAAAATTAATAACAAAAATAAAAAAACAGAACTGCTACATGAAAGATTTTATCTGTAATATCCAGCATCAATCTTTATGCAGCAGTCCTGTTCACGCGCAAATTTATTCTATTTTATTAAACTTTCAAAATCTATTTTTGATTAGCAAGCTTCTTATATCCTTCTAATCTAGCCTTAGCATCTGCATGAGTCTTTTCAAATAATGCATCTGCTTGTTCTGGGAATGCCTTAGCAAGTGAAGCATATCTAACTTCTCCCATTAAGAATTCCTTAAAGTCAGCTGTTGGTTCCTTTGAATCAAGAGTAAATGGATTCTTATCAGTTCCAACTAAAGTTGGGTTATATCTGTACATCTGCCAGTATCCACAAGCAGTTGCTCTCTTAGCTTCTTCCTGACTGTTACCCATACCAATTCTGATACCATGATTAATACATGGAGCATATCCTATAATTAATGATGGTCCATGATAAGCTTCAGCTTCAGATATTGCTTTAAGGACTTGATTTCTGTCAGCTCCCATATTAACTTGTGCTACATATACATATCCATAAGTCATAGCCATCATACCAAGATCTTTCTTCTTAGTCTTCTTACCTGATGCAGCAAATTTAGCGATTGCAGCAGCTGGGGTAGCTTTAGAAGATTGACCACCTGTATTTGAGTAAACTTCTGTGTCAAATACAAATACATTTACATCTTCACCTGAAGCAAGAACGTGATCAACTCCGCCGTATCCAATATCGTAAGCCCAACCGTCTCCTCCGAAGATCCATTGTGATCTCTTAACGAAGTATTCTTTCTTTTCTAATATAGCCTTAGCAGCATCTGTTCCTGATTTTTCAAGTGCATCAACTAAATTAGCAGCTATTTCTCTTGTGTTAGCTCCTTCATTCATGTTATCTACCCATGCTTGTAATTCAGCCTTAGCAGGATCTCCAGCCACTATAGCAGCTTTTGCCATTTCAGCAATTTCTTCTCTTTGAGCCTTAACTCCTAAGAACATACCTAAACCAAATTCAGCATTATCTTCGAATAATGAGTTAGCCCAAGCTGGACCATGTCCTTCCTTATTCTTAGTATATGGAGTTGAAGGTGCAGAACCACCCCAAATTGATGAACATCCTGTTGCATTAGCAACCATCATTCTGTCACCAAATAATTGAGTTATAAGTTTAGCATATGGAGTTTCTCCACAACCAGCACAAGCACCTGAGAATTCAAGTAATGGTTGTTCAAATTGGCTTCCTTTAACTGTATTCTTATTCATTGGGTTCTTCTTAGCAGTTACATCATATACTAAGTAATCCCACGCTTCATCCTGAGCAGCTTGAGAAGCTTGTGGTTTCATAGTTAAAGCCTTGCCTGGTGCTGGACAAATTTGAGCACAGTTTCCACATCCTGAACAATCAAGAGTAGATACAGCCATTGAATAATATAATTTTTCTTCGCTCTTTATTGCTTTTGCATCAACTATCTTAGCTGAAGCTGGAGCCTTAGCTTTTTCATCTTCATTAACTAAGATTGGTCTTATAGCAGCATGTGGACATACTAAAGAACATTGGTTACATTGAATACACTTGTCAGCATCCCATTCAGGAACGTTAACTGCAATTCCTCTCTTTTCAAAAGCAGCAGTACCAGCTTCGAATGTACCATCTTCCATACCAGTAAATGCAGATACAGGAAGGTTATCTCCTTCTAATCTATTCATTGGTATAACTATATCCTTAACAAATTTAGTAGCACGTTTGATTGGTGCAGCTTCTTCATCTTTAACACTCTTCCAAGCTTCTGGAATAACAACTTCATGTAAAGATTCAACACCTTTATCGATAGCAGCATTGTTCATATTAACAACTTTTTCACCCTTCTTGCCATAAGAAGTTACAACTGCTTGTTTTAAGTACTTAATTGCATCTTCTAGTGGAATTATGTTAGCTAATTTGAAGAATGCAGATTGCATTATCATATTAATTCTTCCACCAAGACCGATTTCTTGAGCTATAGCCACAGCATTTAAAGTATAGAACTTAATGTTGTTATTTGCTATAAATCTCTTATATGAAGGTGGTAATTCTCTCTCTAAATCTTCATCAGACCAGATTGTATTTAATAGGAATGTTGAACCTGGTTTTAATCCATCTAATACGTTGTATTTATGAACGTATGATTGATTTGAACAAGATACGAAATCTGCTTTGTTGATTAGGTATGGAGACTTAATCGCCTTCTTACCAAATCTTAAGTGTGATACTGTGATACCACCTGATTTTTTAGAATCATAGAAGAAGTATCCTTGAGCATACATGTCTGTATGATCACCGATAATCTTAATAGCGCTCTTATTAGCACCAACAGTACCATCTGATCCTAATCCCCAGAACTTACAAGCTGTAGTTCCTTCTGGAGTAGCATCTATATCTTCAGTTACTACTAATGAAGTATTAGTAACATCATCATTGATTCCTAAAGTAAATCCATTCTTAGGTTCATCTGCTGAAAGGTTAGCATATACTGCAGCAATATGACCTGGATTTGGATCTTTAGAACCTAAACCAAATCTTCCCCCAATTACAAGTGGAGCATCAGCCTTACCATAGAATGCATTTCTTACATCTAAGTATAATGGTTCACCAGCTGATCCTGGTTCTTTAGTTTTATCTAATACAGCAATTTTCTTAACAGTCTTAGGAATAGCTGCAATTAATCTTTCATTTGAGAATGGTCTATATAATCTTACTTTAACGACACCAACTTTTTGTCCGTTAGCATTTAAGTAATCCACAGTTTCTTCACAAACATCTGTTACAGAACCCATAGCTATGATAACTCTGTCAGCATCTGGTGCTCCATAATAATCGAAGCAGTGATATTCTCTTCCTGTTAATTTAGTGATTTCAGCCATATATCCTTCAACAACTTCTGGTAAAGCATTATAATACTTGTTAACTGACTCTCTTTCTTGGAAGTATATATCAGCATTTTGTGCAGTACCTCTTGTTACAGGATGATCTGGGTTTAATGCATGTGCTTTAAATGCTTTAACTGCATCCCAGTCTACTAATTTAGCTAATTCATCATATTCAAGTACTTCGATTTTTTGAATTTCATGAGATGTTCTGAAGCCATCAAAGAAATTTAAGAATGGAATTTTGCCCTTAATTGCTGATAAATGTGCAACTGCTGATAAATCCATAACTTCTTGCACAGAACCTTCAGCAAGCATAGCAAAACCAGTTTGTCTTGCTGCCATAACATCTTGGTGATCACCAAAGATATTTAATGCAGAAGTAGCTAATGCTCTAGCTGATACATGGAATACTCCTGGTAACATTTCACCTGCAATTTTATACATGTTTGGTATCATTAATAATAAACCTTGTGAAGCAGTATAAGTAGTTGTTAATGCTCCAGCTTGTAAAGATCCATGAACAGCACCAGCAGCACCAGCTTCTGACTGCATCTCCATAACCTTTACCGGTTGTCCAAATATGTTCTTTCTTCCTTGTGCAACCCATTCATCAACATGTTCTGCCATTGGTGATGATGGTGTAATTGGGTATATTGCAGTAACTTCAGTAAATGCATAAGATACATGAGCTGCTGCAGTATTACCATCCATAGTTTTCATTTTTCTCATCGCGTTGACCCCTCTTTCTACTTTAAAATTTAAATTTTAAATAATTTAAATTTTTATATTAAGCAAGCCTAAAAAGGATTACTTAACTAACACGTTAACCTTGAGATTTAATCTAGCTTCCTCCACACAAAGACCAGATAATTCCATATTCTGTTATCTAAAATCTGCCCGCTTTAATAGTGTAACAATAAGTCTCCACCCTTATCATTGCATCTTAAATTTAAACTCCACTTTAAATTATTCTGCAAGCATCTTTCCAAGTTCTTTTGCATATTGAACCTGTGCTCTTGTTGGAGATTCTTTAACAGATAAATCTCCAATCACATTGAACCCATAAGATATCATGTTTTCCTTCCATAAATCCATGAAAGCATTTTCAATCCATCCATAAGTTGCAAATAAAATGCAATCTTTATTTTTATTCTTATCTTTAATCTGAGATAATTTTTCAATAAAAGGCTGCATTTCTCTTTGTTCAATTTTAGTTGAATCTTTTGCCGGACTACCAAAAGCTACAGCATCTGCCCATACTATATCTTCAAGCTCTGCATCTGAAACATGTTTCAGATTAACTTCTGCACCATGCTCTCTTGCACTATCTGCAATAACATTTGCAAGAACTTCAATATTGCCTCCACAACTCCAGTAAATCACTGATACTCTCTTCATTTTAATAGCACCTCATCTTCTTGTTAAATAATTAACTTTTTTTCTTCATCTCCTAAAATGAACCTCACATTTATTATATCTCACATACATATTTTTTCAAGATTTGATTGCATAATTTGGTTTATTTTAAGAGACGAAATCATAATTTATATTTTTTATCTTTTTATACTATTAAGTAATATTTTTACTATAGAATCAACTGCATTAGTTGTTTCACTTTTATTCATATTATTTATCAATTCGTCTTTCTTTAATTTAAGTTCCTGTATTTTATTATATAATGCATCATCTTTCAATTCTTCTTCTTCAATAACAAGAGAATAGCCTTCTTTTTCAAAAGATCTTGAATTTAGAATCTGATCTCCTCTGCTTGCTTTCTTTGAAAGAGGAATTAATAATGTAGGTTTTTTTAGAGCCAAAAATTCAAAAATAGAATTTGCCCCAGCTCTCGATATTATATAATCTGAACATTTCATCAAATGTGGAAGTTCTTCACTAACATACTCAAATTGTTTATATCCCCTTTGGTTTGTGAGATTTCCATCAATATTTCCTTTTCCACAGATATGAATAATATCAAAATCATTTAAAAGTCTTTTCAAATTTTTTCTTATTTCATTGTTTATGAGTTGAGATCCAAGACTTCCTCCCATTATAAATAGAACTTCTTTATGACCCTCAAAGCCACAAATTTTCAATCCCTCTTTTGCATTTCCTTTTAATATATCTTCTCTTATAGGGCTCCCCGTAAGAACACCTTTTCCATCCTTTATATATTTAAGACTTTCTCTGAATGTAACACATAATTTATCACAAAAAGGAGCACTTAACTTATTAGCAAGACCAGGTGTCATATCTGATTCATGAGCTACAACAGGTATTCCTTTTATAGATGCAGCAACTACAACAGGAACTGCTACAAATCCACCTTTTGAAAAAATAACATCAGGCTTTTCTTTTGATAATATCCAAAATGCCTGCCCAACTCCTTTCAACACTTTAAAAGGATCACTAAAATTTTTCATAGAAAAATATCTTCTAAGCTTTCCAGATGATATTCCATAGAAGGGTATATTGTTATTGGTTATTATCTCCTTTTCTATTCCATTATTACTTCCAATATACTTTATTTCAAAATTAAGTTCTTTCAATTTTGGAACTAACGCTAAATTAGGAGTTACATGTCCTGCTGTTCCTCCACCTGTCATTATTATTTTATATTTATTCAAAAGTATTCATCCTTTCCTAATTATTAACTTCAAATAAAATAATTAATTCCTGCTCTAAAACTAATCTACTATAAGTCTTTATCTATAATTTTGTATAACAGCTTGAATAGTTATATTTCCATTATATTCATTTATATCTGGATAAAAAACAAAATCTAATTTTACATCATTATAACTTCCATCATATAACTTGACCAATTGTTCTTTTCCATACTTTTCAGTTATATTTTCTTCAAATTCTTCTATATCACCAAAATAAACTGCATCAATAACTTTTCCTTTAATACTCTTTAATTTCAATTTGAGCACATTCCTATTTTTGCCCAATATTACGGCTTTGATAACATTTATATTTTTTTCACCAAATAATGGTTTTGGATTAGCTTTTCCAAAAGGTTCAAGTCTTCCCAAATCATTAATCAATTCATATGTTATTGTATCAAGAGGAAGAACTGTATCTATTGTAACCTTTTTCACCAAATCCTCTTCACTCAATGTTGTATTCTCATTCAGTCTTTTTCTAAATTCATCAATATTTTCTTCTTTTAAAGAAAAACCTGCTGCCATTGGATGCCCCCCAAATTTGTCTAAAACATCCTTGCATTTAACAAGTTCTTCAAACATATTATACTCTTCTATAGACCTTCCAGAACCTTTTGCTCCATTTTCAGTTTTTGTAAGAATAAAAGTTGGAACATTATATTTTTCTCTTATTCTTCCAGCAATTATTCCTGCAAGGCTTTCATGTATATGAGGAAGATATATTACAAATACTTTATCATTCTTTATCTTTGAATTTTCAACTATCTCTATAGCGTCTTCCACGCCATTTAGAGTCATTTCTTTCCTGTCTTCATTAAGCTTTACTAATTCTTTTGCTAAAGATACTGCTTCCTGTCCATTTTCACTTAAAAGTAAACGAACTCCTTTTTTGGCATTATCTAATCTTCCCGATGCATTTATACACGGTCCTATTATAAATCCAAGATGATATACACCAATTTTTTTATCCTGAATTTCACATTCAGTTAAAAGTTCCTTAAGCCCTATATTAGTTGTTTTATTAATCTTTTCAAGGCCCTTCTTAACAAAAACTCTGTTTTCATCAATTAAATCAACTACATCACATACTGTGGCTATTGCAAGAAACTCAATAAATTTCAATGCTTCTTCTTTTTCTATGTCCAATTCTTCATACAACACCTGAATCAATTTAAATGCTACGCCTGCTCCACACAAATTCTTAAATTTATACTTACATTCTTTCTGTTTTGGATTTAAAATTGCATCAGCTTCTGACCTTATAAATGTTCTTTTTCCATCTTCATCCTCAACAAAAGGTATGTCATGATGGTCAGTAACTATAACGGTCATTCCTAATTCCTTGGCTCTTTTTATCGGCTCAATTGCAGATATTCCATTATCACATGTTAGAATTGTATCAACATTATCTTCTTTGGCTTTATCTATTATATTAACATTAACGCCATACCCATCTCTTATTCTATCAGGTATTTCATAATCAACATCTGCATTACATCTCTTAAGTGCTGAATATAAAATATATACACTTATTACACCATCTACATCATAATCTCCTATAATTCTTATTTTCTTTCCAGATTTTATTTTTCTAATAAGAATTTCAGATGCTTCATTCATGTCCTTCATTTCTCTTGGATTATGAAGCATGCTGAATTCAGGATTTATATAACTACGTATAACTTCATCATCTAGTATATCTCTGTTAACCATGAGCCTGCTCATAAGTTCTGTAATTCCATATTTATCAGCCATGTACTTGTAATTCATTTTTTTATTTTTAATAAACCACTTTTCTGCCATAATAATTCCTTTCATAAAAATATTACCTCCAAAAGTATAACACCCTGGAGGTAATATTTTAACTGTTTTATTTTTCTATAAACATTTTATATAACATTCCACAAGATAATTTTTCAGCTGTTTCTGAATATCCTAATACTTCAAGCAGCTTATATCCAAAAGCCATAGCTGTTGCAGGTCCTCTGCTTGTTATTATATTTCCATCAACGATTACCATTTCATCTTCAACATATTCACATCCTGGAAGTTCTTCTTCATATCCTGGATAAGATGTCAGTTTTCTTCCTTGTGTAAGACCTGCCTTTCCAAGAACTATCGGTGCCGCACAGATTGCACCTATTAATTTTCCTTCAGCATTCTGTTTCTTTAACAAATTAATAACTCTTTCATCATCTCTTAAATTTGTAGCACCTGGAAGTCCTCCTGGAAGAACAATTAAATCATATTCCATATTATCATCAAAAACTTTATCTGCTTCTATTTTTAAATTATGGCTTGATGAAATCATTTTATCTTTCATGCTTACTAAGTCACACACTATTCCTGCTCTTCTCATAATATCTGAAATAGTTAATGCTTCTACTTCTTCAAAACCTTCAGCTAATAATATACAAACCTTTTTCATAGAAACAACCTCCTTCAATAATTTTATAATTTAATTTTATTATATATGTTATAAGACTAAAATTACATATAAAATTTATTTAGCACCTACAAAAATACCCCAAGAAATCTTAAAAACATTTCAGCCTTCATTGCAAACCATCACCTAGACATTATCAATTATGCATTGGATATTACTTCTTTTATTTCGTCATCTAAAACGAGAAGCATTATGTTATTTCCTCTTCCTGCCCTGTTTTGAAGTTTTATATCTTTAATCTTTACTTCTTCTTTATTCTTACTTTTTGAAGTCAATACAATCTCTGCATCATCTTCATTTAAAATAATATTATTATCTGATGTTGATATATAGCTGCTGTAGTATTTACCGTAAATTACTTCATCATCATCTTTTAAGCTTATTCCTGTAACTCCAGAAGCAATTTTACCCATGGAATTTACATTTTCAACTGGAAATCTTATAGCCATTCCTCTTTTTGTCACCATAATAAGATATCCTAAAGAACTCTTATCAATATCTACAGATACAAGTTCATCAGTGTCATTCTTAAATTTATGACAAGTCTGCTTAAAGAATTCTCCTTCATATTCCTTAATGAAAGTTTTCTTTACCATACCTTTTTTAGTAAAAGTATATATGCACACATCATCATCATAAGAATTTATAGATGCAATTCTTATAATTCTTTCTTCTTTTTCAAGTTTACCTATTAACTGTTCTATTGACATATCCTTTTTCAGAATATTCTTCATCATAAATACAGGTACTTTATATACAAATCCACTATTAGTAAATATCAATAGTTCATCTGTAGATTTTGTTCTCACCTTTAAGTAATCTTCTTTCATCTTTGCATATGATTTAAGTTTTCCTTTTTCACTTATTCCAAGATTTAGTTCAAAGAATTCAATTTCTTCACTATCTTCGACTTTCATAACTTTATCATCTTCTGGAAGATTAAATAATTGCGTTGGAAGTATATTTCTTGTTGTATTTTCAACTTGTGGTTCTTCAAGAGTAAATTCAAGTTCATTTTTAGTTGTAAACTTCAAGAATTTATTTTCTTCATCCATATTAATCAATTTAACACTTATAAGTTCATCATTTTCTCTCAATTTCAGTCCTTGAAGTCTAGTGTATGATGTCTGGAATTTTTCCAAGCTGCTTACCTTTATTCCACCACCACTTGTTATAAATCTGAATCCTCTATCTGGAGAAAAACTTTCTATAGAAATTACGCCTACTATTTTTTCATCATCAAGATTTAATGACTTAATAACATGATCAAGTCTCTCACCTTTTTCTTTCCATTTTAATTCTGGAATATTTATTCCTTTTGTCTGATACATATATCCTGTATTAGTGAAAATTAAAAGATTATCCTTTGTATTCGAACTTATAAGGTATTTTAAGAAATCCCCTTCCCTATATTCGATATCATTTGGATCAGAGTTCGATCTGTTATAATTTTTTAAAGGTATTCTCTTTATAAATCCATCATTTGATATTGTAATCATAACTTCTTCAACTACAATTAATTCTTCAACATCAATTTTACTTTGAGTATCATCTGAAATTATCTGAGTTCTTCTTTCATCAGCATATTTATCACATATTTCTTTAAGTTCAGATTTTATAACTTTAAGTAATTCCTTTTCACTTGCCAATATCTTCTCAAGTTTCTTTATAAGTTTAGTCAAATCTGCATATTCTTTTTCAAAGACCTTTATTTCAAGACCAGTAAGTCTGTATAACATCAGTTCTAATATTGCCTGAGCCTGCAATTCTGTAAAACCATACTGATTTATCAAATTATCCCCTGCATCTTTTTTAGATTTTGATGAACGTATTGTAGCAATTACCTCATCTAAAATATCTATAGCCTTTATGAAACCTTCAACAATATGAAATCTTTTCTTTGCAATTTCCAGCTCTTTTCTGGTTCTTCTTGTAACTATCTCCTTCTGATGATTAACATAGTGCATTATTATAGTTTTTAATCCCATTGTTTCAGGTTTTCCATTTGCAAGGGCAACCATATTGAAACTTATGTTACATTGTAGATCTGTCTTTTTAAAAAGATATTTCAATACCTTTTCTGCACCATTTTCATCCACAGATTTTTTAAATTCTATTACTGCTCTTATCCCATTTCTATCAGATTCATCTCTTATATCTGTAATGCCCTCAAGAACTTTTGCATGCCTCTTATCTCCAGTCATTTCAGAAATAGTTTGAAGTATTTTAGATTTATTCCTTCTGAAAGGAAATTCAGTAATAACAATTCCAATCCTTCCATTTTCTAATTTTTCTATAGATGTCTTCGCTCTGTATGGAACTTTTCCTTCTCCTGTTTCATATGCAGATAATAATGACTTTTCACCTATAAGAATGCCTCCTGTAGGAAGATCAGGTCCTTTAATATACTCCATAAGTTCCTTTGTTGTTATTTCATTATTATCTATATAAGCTAAAACTCCATCCGTTACTTCTTTTAAATTATGAGGTGGAATATTAGTTGCAAGACCTACTGCAATACCAAATGTTCCATTTACAAGAAGATTGGGATATCTACTTGGTAAGACCTTAGGCTCCATTTCACTATCCGAATAGTTTGGAACCATATCTACAGTATCTTTATCAATATCTCTTAACATTTCCATGGCAATAGGTGCTAGTCTTGCTTCTGTATATCTCATAGCAGCTGCACTATCACCATCCATAGACCCCCAGTTTCCATGCCCTTCAATCAAAGGTTCTCTTGTAGAGAAATCCTGTGCTAGAATTACCATTGCCTCATATACAGATGAATCTCCATGTGGATGATATTTACCTAAAATATCTCCTACTATTCTGGCAGATTTATAATAAGGTCTGTCCGGAAAGGCCTTAAGCATATGAGCACCATACAGAATTCTTCTATGTACAGGCTTAAGTCCATCTCTTACATCTGGAAGCGCTCTTTCCTTAGCAACTTCAATTGCATATGGTAAATAATTTTCAGGCATTGCTTCTTCAAGAAGAATGCCTATAATATTATTGTCTTTTGGAATAGTGTTTTCCTTTTTCTTTGCCATAATATCTTCCTTTCTTAAAATTCTCCGTATTTATACATATAATTCTTTCTTGGTTCAACTACATCTCCCATAAGAAGAGAAACCATTTTTTCAGCTTTAGCTGCATCTTCTATCTTCACTCGTAAAAGAGTTCTGCTTTCAGGATTTAAAGTTGTTTCCCATAATTGGTCTGGATTCATTTCTCCAAGTCCTTTATATCTTTGAATCAATGCTCCTTTGCCCACTTCTTTTTTTACTTTTTCTAAATCATCATCACTATAAGCATATTTAACAACACTCTTACCTTTTGTCTCTTTATAAACCTTATACAAAGGAGGCTGTGCTAGATAAAGATGTCCATTAGCTATAAGAGGCCTCATATATCTGTAAATATATGTCATCCAAAGCGTCCTGATATGATATCCATCAACATCAGCATCACTCATAATTATTATCTTATCGTATTTTAAATCCTCTTCTTTATAATTATCTAAAGTTCCTGTTCCAACTGCTGTATTAAATATTTTTAATTCTTCCGATGCCAATACATTCTCAAGTTTTTGCTTTTCAGTATTCATTATCTTACCTTTTGAAGGCATTATTGTCTGAAATCTTCTGTCTCTTGCCTGCTTTGCTGAACCTCCCGCAGAATCTCCCTCAACTACAATAAATTCATTTACACTTTTATCTTTCATAGTGCATACGGCAACTTTACCTGCAAGTGGTGCTGTACCTTTTCCGATTTTTTTTCTTTCAGCATCATTTATTTTCTTTATCTTATCTCTTCTTTTAGCTGCTTCAAGTGCATTATTAATTATAGATGTAGCAAGTTCTTTATTATCTTCAATCCACTCAGAAAATTTAGTATATACTAAATCATTCATCATAGTATATGCTTCACTATTTCCTAATTTTGTTTTAGTCTGTCCTTCAAATACAGGATTTGTTATCTTTATCCTTACAATTGCTGTCATGCCTTCTCTTAAGTCATCACCTTCAAATTCCTTATCTTTTTCCTTAACAAGGCCTAACTTTTTTGCCCATTCTTTAAATGCTCTTGTCATTCCTGTTTTAAATCCTGTCTCATGAGTTCCAGCTTCTGTTGTAGGAATATTATTTACATAACTTGCAATATATTCAGTTGTAGAATCCGTAAACTGTACACATATCTCTCCATACATCTGAATATTACTCACAGTTCTTTCTCCATCAAATATTATTGGAGTTTCATGTATTGGTGTTTTACTTTCATTTAAATATTTTATAAAATCCAAAAGACCATTCTCAGAATAATATTCTTTGGAATTTTCCTGGCCTTTTCTTGTATCTATTAATTCAAGTCTTATCCCCTTATTCTGGAAGGCTAATTCCTGAAGTCTGCTGTCTATTACATCAAATTTGAAATCAATTGTTGAAAATATATCTTCATCTGGTCTAAAAGTAACCTTAGTTCCTGTTTTATCTGTCTTTCCAATAATCTGTAGTTCAGTTACTGGAGTACCAGGCATATCCCTTTTTAATTCTTTATCAAATGCATATTCGAATCTTTGTCTATATATATTTCCATTCTGATAAACTTCAACTTCAACCCATTTTGAAAGTGCATTTACAACAGCAGCACCAACACCATGAAGACCTCCTGAAGTTTTATAATTTTTATTATCAAATTTTCCACCAGTGTGAAGTTCAGTATATACCATTTCTACTCCTGACTTTTTTTTCACTGGATGAATTCCTGTAGGTATTCCTCTTCCATTATCTATTATTGTAACACTCTTATCTTGATTTAATATTATAGTAACTTTATTTCCATATCCATTAGCTATTTCATCTATGGAGTTATCAATTATTTCCCATATACAATGATGTAATCCCTTGCTTCCTGTAGATCCTATATACATTCCTGGTCTTATACGAACAGGCTCTAATTTTTCAAGTGATGTTAAATCTGTTACATCATAAGTATTATTATTCCTTGCTTCCATATTATTCCTCCACTCTGAACACCAGTTCTGTTTTTTTGCATTTTAATCAATACCAATTATTTCTAGTACATACTTTTTATATTCTACATCATACACTCTTTATTGTCATTAACAAAACAATCCTTAATGTTTATATTATTAAGTTTTAATCATCATGTCTCTTATTATACGCCATTTTTTAATATACTTCGTTTCTTAAATATTGTCAAAATAAATTTCACAACTAACAATGTACAATGGACAATGAAAAACAAAATCTTTTCAAAATTTCTTTAGTATTTTTACATGTGTTAGCTAAATTTCAAATGTAATTTTAATCTTGCAACAATATCTGTAAATAAAAATAAAAACACCATAAAGTTTTAAATTACTTTACGATGTTTTATAAAAATTAATATAATTCATAAAATCTGTTCTTAAACATCACAGATTTCAATCTTCCTAACATGTTTAGTATGACTCCACTCTTTATTATTTTTATTTAATATTCCTTGAATAGTAATTGGAATCCAAGTTAATGTATAGAGTCCATATAATAAAAATCTAAAGAATAATATAAGATTCTTCTTTCCTAATATTAAACCTGTAAGTAAAAGGAATACTAAATTGTATCCTAATGTAATTGCCATTATCTTAGGCCAGCTTTCTATGTTTGCAGTCAAATATGGAACGACAAATACATTGCTTGAATACAAACACATCATAGCAAGAAATCCTTTTGAAACCTTCTTTTCTATTGCAAGTATTAATGGTGTTATTAAAAATTGAAGCACTGCAAAAGATTTAAATCCAACATCACTAAATAGATAATTTATTATAAATATATTCAGTCCCTTTGTATTTGCCTGCAATAATGTCAACACTGCTGATATTCCAAGTAATAATGTTACAAATGGTTGTAATACATACAAAGCACAATCAAAAATGTAGAATTTTCGTTCTACTATAGATTTTTTTAATAATTTAAAGAAATATCTAGATGCAACATCTGAAAATCCCTGCATCCATCTTTTTCTCTGTGTCCATGACTGACCAAGTTTTAATGGTTTTTCATCATAAATTATAGCATCATGAGCCCAGCCTACTTTTTCTCCATTCAATACAAGCTTACATGTAAATTCAAGATCTTCTGTAAGACATGTTGCTCCCCAGCCTAACTCTTTTAAGGTTTCTGTTTCAACAACAAAACCTGTTCCACCTATCTGATTAGAAAATCCAACATTTTGTCTTGCAAGTTGGAACATTCTATTTTGTGTCCAGAATGCTATTGAGTAAGATGCTGCAATCCATGAATCATTTGGGTTTTTACTATCTATATAACCTTGTACAACTTTATATCCTTCCATCATTTTGTTATTCATTTCACGCAAAAAATTTTTATGTACAAGATTGTCAGCATCAAATATTGCCACCGCATCATATTTTTTATCCATTTTGAATAATTTATCAAACATCCATTCTAAAGCATATCCTTTGCCTCTTTTATCTTTTGAAAATCTTTCACAGACATTAACTCCATATTCACCAGCTATTTTTGCTGTGTTATCTGTGCAGTTATCTGCAATTACAAATACATCATACAATTCTTTAGGATAATCAAGCTGCAACATACTTTCTATAAGACTACCAATAACAACTTCTTCATTATGTGCTGCAATTAACAATGCAAATCTTTTTTCAGGTTCAAAAACCTTTTTATCATCTTTTCTAAAAAGACCAAATAAACCTAAAATTAAATAATAACATGTTATAGCAAATACAAAAATTTGAAATACTGCTGTTATGGTAAAAATATAATTTCCCATTACATTCACTCCTAATATTTAATGAAATTTTACTCATTAATTCATTTTAAATTTTTGTTTTCATAATATACCTATTTAATGATATTTCAATAGAAATAAAAAATCAACCCTATATTATTACGATAAAATTAATATTTTCCCATAATTTTAATTATATGTTTACATCCGTTTTATGAATATGTTTTCATACTCAAATTAAATTCTTAGAGTATCCTTCTGAATAATTACAGATATTACTTTATCAAAAATATATATGTAAAATTAAAATTTGAGAATTTTTCATATTAGTTAAACATTAAACACAAATCAATTTATAGTGTAAAGTAAGCATATATATTTCAATTATTCACTATAAATTGTTAATTGAAATATATATAAAAAGAATGTCACATCTTAACATTCTATATAGAACAAAAATGTGACATCCATTATAATTTAATTTTTAATGTTCTTTAATGTATTAAACTATTCCTTGAGCCATCATAGCTTCTGCAACTTTCATGAATCCAGCAATGTTAGCACCAGCTAATATATTTCCTTCTACTCCGTATTCCTTAGCTGCATTTTTAGAATTATGATATATGTTCTTCATTATTCCATGAAGTTTTTCATCAACTTCTTCAAATGTCCATGATAATCTCATGCTGTTTTGTGACATTTCAAGTGCTGAACAAGCAACTCCACCTGCATTTGCAGCTTTTGCTGGTCCAAAGAATATTTTATTATCTTGGAATACTTTGATTGCTTCAAGAGTTGATGGCATGTTTGCACCTTCAGATACAACCTTAACACCATTAGCAACTAAAGTCTTAGCACTTTCTTCATCAATTTCACCTTGAGTTGCACAAGGAAGAGCTATATCACATTTAATAGTCCAGATTCCTTTGCATCCTTCATGATATTCAGCAGTTGGTACTGCATCAACATATTCTTTAATTCTTCCTCTTCTAACTTCTTTGATTTCTTTAACAACATCTAGTTTAATTCCATCTTTATCATATACATATCCGTTAGAATCACATAAAGCTACTACTTTAGCTCCTAATTCTTGAGCTTTTTGTGTAGCATATATAGCAACATTTCCTGATCCTGAAATTACAACAGTTTTTCCTTTGAAGCTGTCTCCATTATCATTAAGCATTTCTTCTGTGAAATATACTAAACCATAACCTGTAGCTTCAGTTCTAGTTAAACTTCCTCCAAATGTTAATCCCTTACCAGTTAATACTGCTTGATCACTTAATGATCTTAATTTCTTGTAATATCCGTAAAGATATCCGATTTCTCTTCCACCTACACCAATATCTCCTGCTGGAACGTCCATGTTTCCACCAATATATTTATATAGTTCTGACATAAAGCTTTGACAGAATCTCATTATTTCATTATCTGATTTACCCTTTGGATCAAAATCAGATCCACCTTTACCTCCACCAATTGGAAGTCCAGTTAAAGAGTTTTTAAAGATTTGTTCAAAACCTAAGAATTTAATTATGCTTAAGTTAACTGATGGATGGAATCTTAAACCTCCCTTGTAAGGTCCTATAGCACTGTTAAATTGAATTCTGAATCCTCTATTAACATGTACCTTTCCAGCATTATCTACCCAAGGAACTCTAAACATAAGTTGTCTTTCTGGTTCAACAATTCTTTCTAATAATCCTGCTTCTACAAATTCAGGATGCTTATCAAAAACTGGTGTTAAAGAATTTAACACTTCTGTTACTGCATCTAAAAATTCTTTTTGACCAGGATTAACTTTTTCTACTTTTTCTAAAACGCTTGAAACATATTCATTGCCCTTCATTTTTACATCTCCTTAAAACTTATTACCATATATTATATTATCGTAATTTTATATTAATTTCTATATCATTTTTCATTTTTCTATTAATTTTGTAAATTATTTTTCATTTTAATGTTTTTTACACATCATATAATTTTTTTTGTAATTTTTCGGGCACTTTTTTGACCTTTTTACAATAATCCACAATTGCAAAAATATTGAAATTATAAGATATTATCTTTTTTATGCTTTTTTAGCATTAATCTTATGGGAATCATAGAAAATATTCCTCCTATTGTTCCACATATAATATCCATCATTGTATCACTCAAACTGTTATTTTGAGAGTGAAAACCAAAAATCTTATCAGTAGAAAACTCCCATATTTCCCAACATCCAGCAATAGCAACACTAAAAACAAATATAAATATAATCAAAAACTTTAAGTCTAATTTATCAATATATTTTTTTGTAAAATGCTCATAAACTACAAAACCTATTATACCTGATATTATTCCAGATATAAAGTGAAGTATTTTATCATAAAAATTTATTACGGAATATATATTTAAAATATTGCCCATATACATAGACATAAAAATAAAAATCACAATAGATATATATGCTAACGTATATTTACTTAAAAATGTCTTTTTAAACAATACCCTTACAATCAAAACCACAATTGCTGTAAGCAATATTCTAAATACTTTATCTCCACCATTAAAATAAACATTTGAAAATAAAGTCAATGTAAGAACAGTTATAAAAATAACCGTAATGAAATTAAAAAAATCTACTTTTATTACTATATTTTCTTCTTCCATTCAAAAACCTTCTTACTTTTATATATTACTCCCCCTAAAATTACTCCTCCTAAAAATCCCCCGATATGTGCTGCATTATCAATGTTTATGACTACAAGACCTATAATCAAATTTATACCTATTGTTTTTAACAGCCCTTTTGTATATTCCTTATTTATATTTTTTCTTTCTATTAATGCAAATGCCAACAATGCTCCCATTAATCCAAAAATTCCGCCTGATGCTCCAACTGATATACTTTGAGGATTAATTATCATACTTAAAGTACTTGATGATACACATGAAACTAGATATATTATTATATATCCAACCTTTCCATATATTTTTTCTATCTCTGGCCCTATTATATATAACATATACATATTACATGCTATATGAATAAAACTTCCATGTAAAAAGGCACATGTTATAAGTCTCCATACTTCTCCTTCCTGTATTAAAGGAGTGTATTTAGCCCCCAAGAAAATCAGAACTATATTGTTTATTCTATTTCTTTCCGCTTCGGATATTGAACCTGAATAGTTTGAATAAATCATATAATTAGTTATCAAGAACATAATTATATTTAAGGCAATTATAATTAATGTGGATACTTTATATTTAAAATAATTTTTACGATTATCCTTTGGAGATAATTTCATTTTTTCTATAACATCTGTAATTATTTCAGCTAAAGGCCTGCAGCCATTATCACAATGCATTATATTATAATTTTCCTTATTTAATACGATTTTATTCACATCATAAATATTACTATCTATATAATTTTCATCACTAATAACAATAGCATTGAATAGAAATGGCCTGTCTAAGCTTTTAACATATTCCAATGCCTCAGATATATTGATGTTTTCATCCTTATCATCAGTTACAATAACACAATACACTCCTCCTTGTATTTCCCGTACTGCTACATACATATTTTTTGAATGGAACCTGCTATAATATTGTTTCATGTAAAATTTTTCTCTCTCAATTAAATATTTATATAAACTGCTATAAAATTTATTCACATTTCCACCCTCTTTGTATATAAACTAATATTATTAAGTGTCTTATTCTATAAATACTACTGATAAACTTTGTATACTTTACAAATAAAAAAGTACAATACAGCATTTAAACAGATTTTCCATTTATACGCTATATTGTACCATGTAAATACCATTATAAACTATTAATTTTTGCTTAATTCAATCATATCTAATAATTCATTAAATCTCTTTATTGTAGCTTCAATAGGTTCTGAAGTTGTCATATCCACACCTGCATTTTTCAATATATTTATAGGGTAATCACTGCCTCCAGCTTTTAAAAATCCTTTATATTTTTCTACTGCATTTTCTTTTCCTTCTAAGATAGAATTTGAGAAAGCTGATGCTGCTGCATATCCTGTAGCATATTGATAAACATAAAAATCTGAATAGAAATGAGGAATCCTTGCCCATTCAACATCAATTTCCTTATCTACAACCATGTCTTTTCCAAAATACTTTACATTTAAATCATGCCATACCTTATTATAATCATCAGCTGTTAAAGGAATTCCTTTTTCTAAAGTCTCATGTGTATACAATTCAAATTCAGCAAACATCAATTGTCTGAATACAGTTGTTCTTATCTGCTCCAACTCTTGATTTATAAGGTATAATTTTTTATTTTCATCAGTTTCTTTGTTTATCAAATAATGAATTAATAATGATTCGTTGGTTGTTGAAGCAACTTCTGCACAGAATAGAGTATATCCTGCATAATAATATGATTGTTCCTTTCTTGAATAATATGAATGAATTGAATGACCCATTTCATGAGCTAATGTTGATACATCTTCCATTTCATTATTATAATTCAATAATACATATGGCATGGTATCATATCCACCCCATGAATACGCTCCACCTTTTTTACCTTTATTTTCATATATATCAATCCATCCCTCATTAATTCCACTCTTGAATATATTCAAATATTCCTCTCCTAAAGGCTTTAATGCATCTAAAACTATATTAACACCGTCATTAAATTCAACTTTTTCCTTTTCCGCTTCAATAACTGGAACATACAAATCATACATATGAATTTCATCTAATCCCAATAGCTTCTTTTTTATTGAAACATATCTATGAAGGGATGATATATTATCATTCATTACTTTAACTGCATTTTTATAAACTTCTAAAGGAATGTTATTAGGACTTAGAGAAGCATCCAATGCACTTTCATATTTTCTTGTTCTACTCATGAAATTGAAGTTCTTTATTGAACATGTTAATGATGTTGCAAGTGTATTTTTAAATTTATCATATTCACCAAATAATTTTTCAAAAGCAGCTTTTCTCACATTTCTATCTTTGCTTCTTATAAATGAAGAATAATTTCCTTCTGTAAGTTCTATTTCTTTTCCTTCTTCATCTTTAATCTTTCCAAAAGTCATATCTGCATTAGTCAATACATTGTGTATAGCATCGGGAGCATCAAGACAGTCAGAAGCAGCTGCAAGAAGTTCTTCCATTTCCTTAGTCAATATATGAGGTTTTTCTTTTAATATATCATCAAAGAAAAACTTAAATGGTTTTAATCCATCAATTCTCTTTATTTCCTTTTCAATAAATCCATCTTCAAGATTCAATATTTCTGGTACAAAATAAGCTGTGTAACTTGATAATTCAGCCATATATATATCTATTTTACTCATAAGACTTTGATATGTTGAATTTGAAGTGTCTTCATCAGATTTTAAATGTGCATAGATAAATAACTTTTCTGCTTTTCTTGATATTTTCTCATTTAATTTTAAATATTCTAAAATAGTCTCTCCATTATTTAATTTACCATTAAAATCTTTAAGTTTAACCGCTTCTTTTTTTAGGTTTTCAAAATCTTTTTCCCATTCATCAATGTTTTTATAAATTTTATCTACTTTCCATTTATACTTTTCATCAATGTCTTCTCTTCTTTTTAATTCACTCACTATTTTCACTCCTTCTTCAATTAATCTTACAAATTTACAATGTACAATTGACAATTAACAATGAATGAAGAAATCTCTTCAAGATTTCTTTTATTGTTTATATTGTTTTCCAATAAATTATTCTTCTGAATACTCTGCTTCTTTACCTTTAATGGCTTCAAATACTTTGCTCATTTCTTCAGTTATAATAGATATGCATTCATCTATTTTTTCTTTCATAACTTCATAGTCTTCATCATATTTAAAGTTTATTATATATGTTGGATTATATTCATCTAAATCTTCTGTAACTTCATACCCCTTTTCTTCAAAAGGTTCTACATCAAACAAATCATATATAGCTGAGTATTCCCATTCTTCTACATTTTTATTTGTATCAAAATACATATACACAGTTCCATCCAAAACAAAAAGTTTTTTTACGTATAAAGCGCCTTCATTCACTTCAAAACTTCCTAATTCCTTTTTTATAAACCCTGTCTCTTTATCTTTTTCCATTAATACTAAGCTTGAAAAATCCATAATATTTACACCATCCTGTTAAATTTTATTTTTTCTATAAGTCTTTTTAACTAATTTTAACACAATATGCTATTTCCATACTATTATTTATGATCACTTTTAGATTATATCAAAAAAGTAAGTTTCGTATCTATTGAAGATAAAATTTATCATATACGAATAAATTAAGGCATATGATTTTAATTTAACTTTTATCCATATTATGTTAATATTCATTTAAGACTTAATTTATAATATATATTACAATTGACAATGCACAATGTACAATTGACAATGAATGAGGAAATCTTTTTAATATTCCTTTAAAGTTTTTGCATGTATTGAATAAAATCGGGATGTGATTTTAATCTTGCAATATCTAATATATTCTGGAGGTTTTTTATGAATGCTAATTTATCAGAACAAAAGCCTACAATTTATAAATATCAAAAGTCAAAATCCATTAAAAAAACAAAAAATAAATTTCACAAAAATAGCTCTATATATTCTATTATTTCCATAGTATTGATAGTTATAAGCTCATATTTTATAACTCAAAATTTTTATCTTTCGAAAGATTCAAAAGACCTTTCGTATGCTGTAGAATATGCTTTTACTAAAAGCAATACAGATAATAGTCTTCTTCGTGTTAAATACATGACACTTATAAGCTGTGATGGAAACAATGCTACTGTAGAAGCTTCTGGTCTTTCAAAGTCTAAACCACATCATACTATATCTATTATTGGAAACTTCTCTAAAGATAATAATCAGAGCTGGCATCTCGTTGAGATCTCAGATATTTCCAACCCCATAGAGAAACAGAATTGACACTGGAAGATACAATTGCTTTTAATTTTATTTATATATAAATCAAAAGGACATCGAAATTTTCTTGATGTCCTTTGATAATTTATATAAATTATTTTCTATTTTCTAAGAATGCTGTCATTTTATTTACAGTAGACATATCCTCTCTTTCTAAATCTGTTGGCTGAAGTTTTATTCCTAGCTTTTCTTCAATCTGTAATAACACTTCAATGATTGCAAGAGAATCAAGTAATCCAGCATCAAATAAATTTAAGTCTAAATCTTCTGCTATTTCATCATTTCCTGTAACATCAATAAATATTTCTAATACTTTTTCTTTCATCTTAAATCCTCTCCTTATTTATTAAATAAATATCCTGAAAATATCAACATTCCAAAACAAACTATGTGAAATGTCAATATAGTCTGTGCATATTGAAACCATTTTTCTTTTTTATGTTTTTTATAATATTTAGATTTTCTCTCATAAATATCTGTAATAACCAAAAGTATACCTTGATATAATCCATAAATGATATAATATGCTGTAAGTCCATGCCATAATCCCATTACAAACATAGTTATAATTTGAGCTACATGAGATGCTATAAATCTATTTTTAAATCTTTTTTTCCTCATGGAATTTAATACAAATCTTGAAAAAATATAATCTCCAAACCATCTTGATAATGATATGTGCCATCTTGTCCAAAATTCCTTCATATCTTTACTGATAAATGGCTTATTAAAATTATCAGGTGTCTTAATTCCAAAAATATAACTTGTCCCTACAGCAAATAAGCTATATCCTGCAAAATCAAAGAATAAATACATTGTATAAGCATACATATAATTTAAACTGTTTATAAAATTCACCTCTGTAGGAATTCTTAAAAGCCAATATGTGTGTATAAGATATGCAATTATAAATTTATAAGCTATTGCTATAAATATTTTTTCTATACCTGGTATAAGATAAATATCTATATAGTCTTTTCTTTCTACAGACTCATTTAAATTATCCTCAAATCTTTTCCATCTATCAATAGGACCTGAACTCAAAGTAGGAAAAAATATAATAAAGTAAGTATATTCAAAAAAATTGACCTTTTTTATTCTTCCATCATAAATTTCAATTATCATCTGAATGACTTTAAAATTTATATAGGACAGTCCTACAAACCCTATCATAGATGCATATTTTGTTATTCCTGCTACTTTTACTATTATAAGGGGAAGTATAGAACAAAATAAAAATGCAAAGTATATATACTTATTATCTGTTTTTTTTCTTATACTTAAATATACATATATTAAAAATGTTTCACCAATAAAAAATGCTGCAAAAAGTATACTACTTATATTTTTTCCCATTATAACACATATCATAACAATTGATGCAATAATTCCATAATATTTTACTTTTTTACATGATAACCCTAATACTATGGCAGGAATGAAAGTTATAAATAAAATGTATAGATAAAAATAATCACCATACTGTGTAATTTTCATTATACTTCCTCCAAAAGTTTTTTTCTATCAATCTTTCCATTCACATTTGTAGGAAATCCTTTTACTATTTTTACATTTCTCGGAACCATATATGATGGTATCAATGTGCCTAATTCTTTTTTTATAGAAATACCATTTTTTAATCCACTTAATCCATTGTCCTCCTTCAATTGAACAAATGCAGTTAGATATGCTATTTTGTTATCTTTTTTAACAGGTACAACAGCTGCATTCTTAACATTAGATACCTTTATCAAATTATTTTCTATATCTTCAATTTCAATTCTATACCCATTAAGCTTTATTTGAAAATCTATTCTGCCACAATAATACATATTCCCATTTTTATAATATCCTAAATCTCCAGTTTTATATGCTCTGCATTTGCTTCCTTTATAATCAGCATAAAAAAATGACTTATTGGTTTTTTCCTCATTATTAAAATATCCCTTGCTTACACTTGGACCTATAATTACTATTTCTCCCTTTTGTCCTTCTTTTACTTCATCTCCATTTTCATCACAGATTTTTACTATTGAATTCTTCATAGGATGTCCAATAGGAAGACTTCCTTCTTGTTCTAACAGACTTCTATTCATATCGTTTATAGATATAGCAACTGTAGCTTCTGTAGGTCCATACCCATTTATTATCCTTGTATTGGGAAATCTATTTAAAAGTTCTTCACATAAAGTTTTAGGAAGTACTTCTCCTACAAAAACCATAGCTTTTAACTGTGGCAGCATTTCTGCATTAAAATTATCTTGAGCTACACACATTCCTGCAAATGATGGAGTAGATACCCATAAATTAATATTAGATTTACTTATATCATCAAACATATTTTTTAAATTTGATAAAGTCTTCTTAGAAAGTCCATGAAGAGTTTTTCCATAACATAATCCTGGATATATTGAAGTAACAGATAAATCAAATGAATAAGCAGCCTGATTCATAAAAATTTCTTCACTTTCATCAAGTTTTAAGTATTCTCCAATCCAATCAACAAAATTATCTAAATTATTACTGCTTATCTGTACACCCTTTGGTTTTCCTGTACTTCCCGATGTAAACAATATATATGCATTTTCATCACCTTTAACCCAGTTTTCTTCTTTTACTTTAATATTTTTACATTCTTTAACAATTGAATCCACATCATCTTTTCTTAGTACCCTTGTGCCATTAAACTCATTTCCTTCACTAAAATCAAACAATACTTTAGGATGAACTTCGGACATTATTGTCTCTACTCTTTCCTTTGGATAACTTATATCAATTGGAACATATGCTCTTCCAGATTTTAATGCTGCCATCATAACTGCCATCATTAAATTTTCCTTATTGCCATATAATACAACTGGAGTTCTATCCATTCCAAATTCTCTTAAAATAAAAGCTGCAATTGCATCAGATATATTATCTAATTCTTTATAACTCATTGATTCTCCATCGCAAATCAAAGCTTTTCTATCAGTTTCTGCAAATCTTTTAATACTTTTTAAAATCTTCATGTATAACACTTCCTTAAAATTGATTGTATATAAATGGTATCTCGTTAAAAGGTTCAAATATTACTAACATAATAGCTATTGCTATTATTACAGATATCAATAAACTCACGCATATATCCTTATTTTCTTTTAAAATTTCTGTGAAATTTTTCATGTATAAAAAACACCCCTTCATTTATAATAATAATTCACTATTATTCTCTATATCTTTCAAGCAACTATATATTATTTAAGTTAATTATCTATTTTGGAAATGTTTATAAAGCTGCTCATCTACTTCAAGCCACCCTTTCCATCCAAAATGTGTTCCATCATACATAAAATATGGTTCATATTCACGATCAGAAAAATTCAGCACTTCACATCCGTTATCTTCACTTATTTTTTCTAACTTTGCATAAAATTCATCACGATTTTCTTTTTTAATTCCTAATTCATCATACCATTTACCATTTGTAGGCATCAATATAATATATGGTTTTATTCCCATATCACTGCACACATCCAAATATAGCTGAAAATCATCATATTCTTTTGAATTAAGTATATCTCTATCTTTTAAATAATTTTTATGCAATTCTAAATCTGGTTTATATTTATTATAATAATCATCATATACCATATAATCATTATTGGTTATGCTTTCTTTACCTTCTTCATAAGATTTTTCATATTCTTCATCCCAATCAATTTTCCTAAATTCTGTAGTTACTTCTTTATCATTCAAGGTTTTTAATTTTTTGTATAAGAGACCTTTATCCTTAAGAGTAACACTCTGCTTTCTCATAAGAAAATATGGTTCGAATATATATTTTACCATCCTGCTTAATACACTTTTATTTATATATAACTTTGCATACAATTTTTCTGGAGAATATTGAGAAGTGCCTTTTAGTAAATCATTTATCCGTACTGCATATCTATATTTATTTTTATCTGATATTTTCTCATTATCCATAAAACTATAAAATTGAACTGGTGAAAAAGTGCTTTGAAAATCATCAGCCGTCATGCCATCTTTATTGTAAAACCATTGAAGTGAAACTATTAATGCAACTTTTCTATTTTTATTCTTTCTACTTTCACTTCCTATTACAGACAAATGGACAATACTTTGTCCCCCCTGAATTCCTACAGTTTCAACATCATTCATTCCTTCAATAGGAAAAAATTTCATAGGTGCCTGTGGAATTTTTACATTTAATTCTGAAGTTGCCTGAAGTAATATATAATCGTTGTCTGCGAAATAATTATTAAACCTTACTCCTTTGTCTTTGTAAACACTATTATATTCTTTTGATGCCCATGACAATTCTTTTTTCTCTAACATCTCATTTATATTGTTGTCAAGAAAATTATTTATTATCACAACAGTAATTACTGTCACAATAAAAGGAATTATCAGACATATAACTTTCCTTATCATAATATCCTCCTTTAATTTTTTCCAAACATAATTTTATACCTATCAAATGTATTATTCAACATATGTGGAATTATTTGAAACATAATACTATGCAAATATTTTTGTGTGGGTATTGCAAATGATTTGCATATAGATGTATAATAAGCATTAGTATATGTGTACAATTGACAATAGGGGATTAAATATTTTCAAGATTTCTTTAATATTTTACATGTATTGAAGTAAATTTCATTTATTGTTAATTGATATTAAATCAAGGAGCTGATTTTTTGATTAAAATAAACAATATGTCATTTTCATATGTGAAAGGAAATGATTTATTAAAAGATATAAATCTAGAAATTAAATCAGGAATGTATCTCTCTGTTTTAGGAGAAAACGGAAGCTGCAAAAGCACTCTTATAAAATTAATATTAGGCCTATTAAAACCTGACAGTGGTTCTATTGAAATAGATACAAAAAAAATTTCTTATGTCCCTCAGAGAATTGATAGTTTTAACAAGGAATTTCCTATAACAGTTACAGAAGTTTTATCTTCTCATTTAAAAGCAATAAAATTAAAAGATCCAAAAGCTATTTCTGATGTTTTAGAAAAAGTAAGCATGAGTGATTTTAAAAATAATCTTATTGGAAATCTATCTGGAGGACAGCAACAGAGAATATTTATTGCAAGAGCTCTTCTTGGTAATCCTGATCTTATAATATTAGATGAACCTTCTACTGGTGTAGATGAAAAAAGTCAAAATGAAATTTATCCTTTACTTCAAGACCTAAATAAAAATCATGGAAAAACAATAATTTCTGTAGAGCACAATACAAAAATTGCTTTAAAATATTCTACTCATATATTAAAACTTAACAACGGAAATATAAAATTATATACAAAAAATGAATTTATTAAACTTTTAGAATGCGAAAATTCTATATCCAATATAGTATAAAGATTTAAGAAAGGTACGAGAAAAATGTTTGAATTAAGTTTTATGCAGAATGCCTTTGCTGCTGGATTTATTGTTTCAATATTATGTCCATTCATAGGACTTTTTATTGTGCTTAGGCGTTATTCAATGATTGGTGATACATTATCCCACTCTTCTTTTGCAGGAGTTGCAATTGGACTTGTTTTGGGGACAAATCCACTTCTCACTGCATTCATATTTACAACAGTTTGTGCTATTGTAATTGAATACCTCAGAACATATTATAAAAAATATGCAGAACTTGTTATGTCTATAGTTCTAACATTAAGTTTAGGTATTGCAATAATTTTAACAAGTAGTGGAAAAGCTACAGCTAAAGTTGAATCATTTTTATTTGGAAGTATTCTTACAGTTACCTCTTCAGATATAATTTTAATTGCAATTGTAGGTGCAATATGTCTTTTAGCTCTTATATTGATTTATGATAAGCTTATATATGTTACTTTTGATGAAAGTGGTGCTGAGACAGCTGGAATCAATGTAAAATTAATCAATTATGTATTTACAATACTTGTAGGTGCAACAATTTCACTATCAATCAGGATAATGGGAATCCTTGTAGTCTCATCAATAATAGTTGTTCCAGTTGCTACAGCAATGCAGCTTAAACGAGGATTTACCAAAACTCTTCTTCTATCCATATTTTTCGGATTCATAGATGTAATGGCTGGTTTGGTTCTTTCATATTACATGAATAGTGCTCCTGGGGGAACAATAGCGCTTACTTCTGTAATAATATTAATTCTAACCCTAATAACAAAAAAATTTATTGCTCCTGAAGAATAGAGAAATCCTCAAAGTTATTCACAGATTCTTCTCAAATATAATTTCATATAGAATAAAAAAGTCTTGTTATAGAATTTACACTTGATTTATCAAAATTCTATAACAAGACTTTTTAATATATAATACATTAAAAAAATTTTGGAAATATTTCATCATTAATTGTTAATTATCCCTTATTAATTAAAACATATTATTTTTTATTTATATTATTCTTACATTCCCTGCATACACCTTTTAAAACAAGATCATGTTCAGTAAGAGTAAATCCAGTTTCATTTTGAACCATTTCCTCTATCTGGCTCATGGGACATGGAATATCTATTTCTTTATGACAGATATCACATCTCAAATGATGCCTATGTGTTTTTTTCTTTAATTTATATGCAAATACTCCATCAGTAAGAGTAATTTTTTCTGTAATATTCTTTTCTTCAAATAATTCTAATGTTCTATAAACTGTACTTAGATTAATATTTATATCTTTATCTCTTGATATGTGATATATTTTTTCAGCTGAAAGACTATTTTCTGAGTTCTTCAATATATCTAGTATTTCTAGTCTTCCCTTTGTCACTTTTATATTTTTTGATCTAAGAAATTCCTGTGATTCCACTTTCATATCTCCTAACAATTAAATATTATCTATATTATAACACAAATACAGACAAATATTTTAAAAGAAAATCACTTTTAGACCAAAAAGAATTAGTGCAGCTCCACCTAAAAAATCTGCATATTTGACGATAAAATCAATCTTTTTTATATATCTACATACAAAAAATGCTATTGTACATAAAAGTAAAGTTATAAATCCTATAAAAATAGAATTAATTATCAATGTTAATATACCAGATATTCTGCAAAATACAGTAAAACCAATCACAAACGCGTCTATACTAACTGAAATTCCAAGTATTATACATGTGCTATCTTTTATTAAAAGAGTGCTTTCTTTTTCCTTTAATCCCTCAAAAAACATTATTATTCCCATAATAACCATTACAATTCCGCCTGCAATATTAGGAATACTGGTTATATACATATCAAATAAATGTCCTGCAAATCCTCCTGCTAATACAAGAAAAAATTGAAAAAAAGCAAATGATAATATAAATTTTATTTTATTATCCCTCTTTAATATTGGATTTAAACCTATTCCAAGAGATACGCCAAATGCATCCATAGCTAACGCTATACCTATAATCATAATATAATATATACTCATTTTTTCTCCTTTTATTATAGTAATCAAAACAGATTTCTTAATCTATTAATATTACACATAAGTTACATTAATGTATGCATAAAATTATAAATATATACCATATTATTTTTTGTACTATACAACAAATTTATACTGATTATTTTGTCACAAGTACTTTATTTAATCGTTATTTTATTGTATATTAATAAATAGAGTATTACTTTTATCAATCAGTATAACATATTTAAAATTATAGTGTAACAAATAAGGAGGACTTTTAATGTCAAATTGTATAATAGCCCAATCTGGAGGCCCAACTTCCGTAATCAATTCAAGTGTTGTAGGTCTTATTCATGCTAATAAGGAACTTATGGCCTTTGACAAAGTTTATGGAGGTTTAAATGGAATTGAAGGTATATTGAATAAAAACATAATTGATCTTTCTTCAAAATCCGATGAAGAAATCAATGCATTTAGATTCACACCATCTTCTGGATTAGGTTCTTGCAGATATAAATTAAAAGATGCTGAAACATGTGCTGATGAATATAAAAAATTAATCAACATTCTTAATGAATATGATATAAAAGCATTCTTTTATATTGGTGGAAATGATTCGATGGACACTACTGCAAAATTAGCGCAGTATGCAAAAGAAAATAATATTGATATTAAATTTATAGGTATTCCAAAAACTATTGATAATGACTTAAAATACATAGATCACACTCCTGGGTTCGGAAGTGCAGCCAAATTTATAGCAACAACTACTCTTGAAACATCATTAGATGCATCAGTTTATATAAATAATGGTATTTTCATTTTAGAAACCATGGGAAGAGATACTGGATGGTTAGCAGCTTCAGCATGTATCGCAAAATTAGATGGCAAGCCAGTTGCTGATTTTATTTATCTTCCTGAAGTTGCATTTGATAAATATAAGTTTTTAATAGATGTAAAAAAACGCTTTGAAGAAAATAACAAAGTATACATAATAGTCTCTGAAGGAATAAGAGATAAAGATGGAAAATTCATATCAGAATTTGAATGCGTATCTCAAGATAAATTTGGCCATACACAACTTGGAGGAGTTTCTAATTATTTAAGAAACATAATACTTGATTCAGGAATAACAACAAGAGTTAAAGCCTTAGAACTTGGAATTCTTCAAAGATGTGCTATGCATTGTGCTTCTGATACCGATTTAGAAGAAGCTTATATGGTAGGTGAAATGGCACTTAGATATGCTTATGAAGGTGAAAGCGGAAAGATGGTTACAATTCAAAGAGAAAACAATAATCCTTATAAAGTGTCTTATTCATTAGTAGATGCCGATAAAATAGCAAATAATGTACGATATTTCCCTTCTGAATGGATTAAT
Source organism: uncultured Clostridium sp. (assembly GCF_934754915.1). GTDB lineage: Bacteria > Bacillota > Clostridia > Clostridiales > Clostridiaceae > Clostridium. The sequence continues at coordinate 5,702 of NZ_CAKVKB010000012.1, read as the reverse complement.
GAAGAAGGTAACTTTGTTACTGATGAAGCATTTTCTTACTTTGAACCGCTTATAAATGGAACTCCAATATTAGATTGTGATGGAAATCTTCCTAAATTCAAAGTATTCAACTAATATAGCATAAATATTCTTAACTGAACTATAGTATATATAGTTCAGTTAAGAATAAAATTTTTTATAGCAGATATACATTTATCCTTTAAAAATAGTTATTGTATTGTAAATTATTTAATAAATCATAAAATCAGTATGATTATAATAAATTTAATCTCTATACAATAACTCTTTTATATTTTTTTATCTAAAATTTGTTTCTGCAGATATCATCTATCGCATTGAGAAATATATCCACTTCTTCAATTGAATTATATACTGCAAAACTTACTCTTACCATTCCAAGCATTTTCTCTTTTGGATTTTCCAAAAACAATTTTGCTTGTTTTTCAGTTACATTCATAAGCCTTCTACAGTATGGATGTGCGCAGAACCATCCATGCCTTACGGATATTCCATATCTTTCTGCCAGTAATTCTGCTGTATCATAATGATATAAATTTTCTATATTAAATGTGGCTATTCCAAGCCTATCATCAATGTCATCCACATCTCCATAATTAATTACCTTAGGGATACTTCTCAAACCACTTAAAATATGATTTAGTAAAATTTCTTCATGTTTTTCTATATAATCATATCCTATGGTCTCTATGAAAGTTAATGAATTTATTAGAGACATGACTCCAAAAAAATTAGGTGTTCCTGCTTCATTTTTATCTGGCGGCATAAGATAAATGACATCATTGTCTGATACAAATTCTACAGTACCACCTCCTGAATTATCAGGAATAGATTTTTCAAATTCTTCTTTAAGACCTATAATTACACCAGTGCCAAATGGAGAATATATTTTATGAGATGAAAAAACTAAAAAGTCTATATCTTCTTCTTCTGTTTTACCGCTTATTTCAATTTTTTTATGCGGTACAAGCTGAGCTGCATCTACTATTAATTTAGCTTCATATTTGTGAACTATTTGGGCTATATTGTGAATATCATTTACATAGCCAGTCACATTAGAAGCTCCTGTAAGAGATACATATTTTGTTTTTCCAAAATTTTCTTTCAGCTTCTTTTCCAATTCATCAATTTTAAGTCTTCCATATTTATCAACTTCAATATAATCAACTTTCCCTCTATTTCTCCATGGCAGGTCATTAGAATGATGTTCCATTCTTGACAAAATTACTACTTCATCATCTTCTTTTACAAGAGTCTTTGCTAATCTATTTATTCCGTCTGTTGTATTATTTACATATATTACAACATATTTATATTTATTCTTTATACTAAAGAAATCCATTATAAATTCCCTTGACTCTTTGTATAATTCAGTAGTTATTTCTGCTTTCTGTCCTGTTCCCCGACCTATTGAAGCATAGGTATTGCTTAATTCATATATCCAGTCAATACATGACTTAATAGGCGGAGTTGTTGCCGCATTATCAAAATTTATACATTTCATTAAACATCCCTTAGAGTTATAAACTTTTTCATCTAACCCAATAAATAAATCTCTGATGTTCCTTTTCTTATTTATCCTCATAATGCATCTCCTCCAATTATATAATATTCTGTCACAAGTTTATTGTGCATGTACTATCTACTTCAAAAAATTCATATTAATAAAAGTAACAGTGATAATTTTATTAGTACTGTATTCATTTAATATTAGGGAGGAAATTACATGAAACCAGATGAAAAATATATGGGCGAAATAAATTTAAAAAGACATTTTAAATTTATACCACCATCATTTGATAGAAGCCTTATAATTGAAGACAATAAATCTAATGATAATATGAATAATGAAAATGACTATCTGGATTTGTATCCATCTGAAACAGATGAAGATCAACTTTACTGCTACTATAATAGTGTGAAAGCTTGTAATAATACTGTTGAAAATACAAAATCAAATAGCAGGACTCCAGAACCTTTTGAAGTGCTAAGATGTCTTGATTTAGATATGGATGAAACTTCTAATTCAGATAATATTTCATCTCAAAACAATATAGATAAAATTTATAATAATATTATCACTAATCATTCCAGCATATGCAATTCACTTTCTTTGTATGGAATGCCTTCTCCTATAATAAAAGTAATTACTAAAAGACTTATAAAACTTTCCTTATTATACAACAATAGAAAGTAGGTGATTATATATGTATTTATTCAGAGATTCATTACCTAAGATAAAAGGATATCTGCGTTTTATACACGCCACTCCAGATGCACCTAATATTGATATATATCTTAATGATAAACTTATTTTTTCTAATTTATCATTTGGAAATGTAACAAATTATATTGCTATAACTCCAGAAACATATTCTATTGAACTATATAAAACTGGAACTCATGAAAAAACACTTATATCAGAACCTTTTCAAATACTTCCAAATAATTTATCCACTATAAACATTACATTTGAAAATAATGAGATAGCATTCTTTTCTATTGATGATACTCATGATTTACACAATAATCGTCTTGCATATGTACGGTTTATAAATCTTGCACCTACATCTCCACTTATTTCTTTATCTCTTCCAGATGAAAGAGTTTTATTTAATGAAACATCATACCTTGAAACAAATGATTATTATCCTATCTCAGCAGGAATTTATAATTTTATAGTTTCAACATCTGATGGCAGCTTAACTAAATATATAAGCAATATAAAATTAGAAAGAGACATGTTTATCACCATATATATTGTAGGATTATATAAAAAAAGACCTCCTTTAGGCTATATTCTTGTAAGGGATAATTTATCAATTAATAGATAATCTATATGCACTCTTATAACTTTAAAGAACTGACACATGAATTATTATGTGCCAGTTCTTTATAATTATGTAATCATTCCATCATTGCCCTAATTTTTTTAAATAAAATAGGTTTTATAGTATCTATATCTGTAGGTTCTTTAAGGACTATTGTTGTATAACTTATACTTCCAACAAGCTCTATTATCATAAATAAAGTCATTTCAGCTTCATCTTTATCCATACCATATTTTATAAGATTATTTATAAAATCGTCTAAAACCTTTGTTACTTCATCATACTCTTTAGGATTCATAATAGCTTTTCTATAAAGTCCCCATGATATATTCTTATTTATTAATTTTAAAAGAGATTGATTGCTTTTAAAAAAACTAATTATAGTATCAATAAAAAACAATGTTCTTTCCTTGAAATCTACAATTCCTAAATTATTTGCTTTATCTAGAGATTCTCTTATTATTTTTCTACTATTTTTTAAAATCACCTTATTTAAAATATCATGCTTATCTTTAAAATATAAATAAAAAGTTCCCTTTCCAACCTTTGCTTTTCTTGCTATATCATCAATAGATGTCTTTTCTATTCCCCTGGATATGAAAAGTTCACTTGCAGCCATGAGTAATTCTTCTTCCTTTAATTTCTTTTTCATGGTAATATTCATTTTTTTATTTTCCAACACAACTCACCTCCAAATATTACCCAACATCAATTATAATTTATAAAACATTAATTTCAAAGTTACATTTTATAACTTTAATTTTTTATTGAAATTACAAACTATATCTTATTACTTATCATGTATTATTACTATTCCTCTAATTAAATGGTATAATTATTATATGTTTGACTTGTTCTAGATATTTAACTTTATACAAAATCTGTTTCTAATAATATACATAATAACCAAATATTTTAATAAAAATACATAAATTACTCAATATTAGTATTTTTATATAAATTGTTAATTATAATTATATATTATATGTATTCTAAAAAATAATCCAATTAACAATTTACAATAAATAATGGTGCCTTTGCAAGATTTCATCTTTGCATTGTCAATTTTACATTGTCAATTGCAACATATATAAATTCTATTTTTACATTTCAAACTTTGTATTTTAATCTTGCAATACATTATTTAAGACTACAAAACCGGAGGATAAAAAATGATTGTTTTAAGCTGTAAAGACATATGCAAAAGTTATGGAATAAATGAAATATTAAAAAATATAACTTTTTCCATTAATGAAGGCGATAAAGTTGGTATAATTGGCTCAAATGGAGAAGGAAAATCTACTCTTTTTAAAATTCTTACTAAAGAAATCTCATATGATAGTGGAGAAGTATTTATAGATAAGAATAAAACTTTAGGTTATCTATCTCAGCATCTTTCCCTTGAATCATCTAATACTATTTATGATGAAATGCTGTTAGTTTTTGATGACCTTCAAAGACTTGAAAAAAAGATTGCTGACCTTGAATTAAAAATGAATGAACCATATGATGTAAATAATGCAGATTATCATGAAAAAATAATAAAAGATTATGGAACTGCACAAGACCTTTATGAAAATCGTGGTGGTTTTACCTATAAGGGAGAAATTTCACGTATTGTAAAAGGACTTGGATTTACAGAAAATGATTTTGATAAAATAATTTCTACTTTGAGTGGAGGTCAAAAAACAAGAGTTGCTCTTTGTAAACTCCTTCTTTTAAAACCTGATATACTTCTTCTTGATGAACCTACCAATCATCTTGATTTAGACGCTATTGAATGGCTTGAAGAATATTTAAAAACATATAAGGGAACTGTTGTTGTTATATCCCATGATAGATATTTTTTAGATTCTGTTACAACTTCAACATTTCAAGTTATAAACGGACATGTGAATTGTTATAATGCTGCATATACAAATTCTTTAGAACTTATGAAAAAGGACTATGATGCTAAATTAAAAGCTTATAATCTTCAACAAGCAGAAATCAAAAGACAAGAAGCTATAATTGAAAAATTCAGATCATTTAATCGTGAAAAAAGCATAAAAAGAGCTGAAAGCAGAGAAAAGGCCCTTGAAAAAATAGAACGTCTTGATGCACCAGATGTAGAACATGCTGCTTCAAAAATTAAATTCGAAGCTTCAGTAAAAAGTGGATATGATGTTCTACATGTTGAGAAATTAAGTAAAAGCTATGGAGAAAAAAAATTATTTTCAAATCTTTCTTTTGATTTAAAAAGAGGTGAAAAAATAGCTCTTATAGGAGAAAACGGCCGAGGAAAAACAACTCTTTTCAAAATAATTATGGATAAAATCAAACCCGATTCTGGTTCTAAAGTTCTTGGTGCAAATGTTAATGTTGGATACTATGATCAAGAACAATCTAATCTTGATCCTAATAAAACAATATTAGATGAAGTATGGGATGACTTTCCTGAAATGACTACAACAGAACTCAGAACTGCACTAGGTTCCTTTTTATTTAGAAATGATGATGTATTTAAGGAAATAAACAAACTCAGTGGTGGAGAAAAATGTAGAATAAATCTTTTAAAACTTATGCTTTCAAAATCTAATCTTCTTCTCCTTGATGAACCAACTAACCATCTTGATATTCCATCAAGAGAAGCATTAGAAGAAGCAATATTAAGCTACGACGGTACTCTTATTGTAATTTCCCATGACAGATATTTTTTAAATAAAGTAATAAACAGAATTTTAGAACTTCAAGAAGATGGCGCTCATGAATATCTTGGAAATTATAATTATTATGTAAAGAAAAAGAAAAATCCACTAAGATTTGAAGAATACGAAGTTACTGGAATTGGAAAAACTAAAACAGCTATAAAAG
>NZ_CAKVKB010000011.1 GCF_934754915.1 uncultured Clostridium sp. | reverse complement strand
ATATAAATAATCTCTTTGCCAATAAATATGGCAAGGAGATTATTTAATATAGAAAATTATATGAGATTGATTCTATAAAGCGTTTTTGGGATTTTAATTATTTTAAAATAATATAATTTATAAAATAGAAAACAATTAAATATAAGTTCGAAGTGATAATATGTAAATTAAAATAAATGAAGAAATCTTTATAATACTTTTCTTAAACATAAAATATATCTAGAAAATAAAAAGAAATTCAATACAAAATATATTAAATGAAAATATTATTGCTAAATTATTATATAAATTATAAAAAATCTTGACATAATGAATATGGAATTGGTATCATATTTTTGTGAAAACGATTTTTAAAAGAAAGAGATAAAACAGATTAATATTGAAATATCTATAATACATATTTTAAAGCGAAAAGTTATCTGATACATGTAAAAATATTAAAGAAATTTTGCAAAGATTTCATTTATTATAAATTAATTGTACATTGTTAATTGCAATATATAATCTACAATTAATTATCTAATCAGATAGGATTGTACATTGTTAAGTGTTTCCGTAAAACTATATAATATAGTAAAGTAGATAATTAAAGATTGTTTGGAGGTAAAAATGAAACAAAAAGTTACAATTCAAGATATTGCGAATATGGTTAATGTATCAAAAAGTAGTGTTTCTAGATATTTAAATAATGGATATGTAAGTGAAGAAAATGCAAAAAAAATAAAAGAGGCAATTGAAAAGACAGGATTTGAAACTAATTTTTTTGCAAAAAGACTTAAGACAAAGAGAAGCAGATTGATTGGAATTGTTATTCCTAGAATTAATTCTGTAACTGTAGGGGAACTTCTTACAGGGATTAATAGAAGATTGGAGCAGAACAATTATCAAGGGATTATTTTAATAAGTGATTTAAGTGTCGAAAAGGAATTGGCTAACATAAAAAGTTTATCTCAACAAGGGGTTGATGGAATAATAGTTAATTCCATTGCAATTACAAAAGAACATATAAAATTGGTCAGTAGATTGTCAATTCCAGTGATTTTTACAGGACAGGAAAATGAATTTATAAATTCAATAAAAATTGATGATTATAAAGCTGGAAAAGTATTGGGAGAATATTTTAAAGACAAGGGACATAAAAGAGTTGTATTTGCTGGTGTTACAGAAGATGATAAGGCAGTTGGAATTGAAAGAAAAAATGGATTTATTGATGCATTTAAAGAAAATAATGAAAAAGCTGATGTGCACTTTATTGAAACAGGATTTTCATTTAAAAAGTCTTATGAAATGGGAGCTGAAATTTTGAAATATCACCCTACTGCAGTAGCATGTGCAACTGATAATATATGTTTAGGAGTATTAAGATATCTGCATGAAAATAATATAAAAGTACCAGAAGAAGTTTCAGTAGCTGGATTTGGAGGATATGAAATAAGCAGTGTAACATATCCTGCATTAACGACAGTTGAATTTGATTATGAACTTACTGGTGAGAAAACAGCAGAAGGAATCTTGCAATTAATTGATGGAAAAGAAATAGACAGAGATAGCAAAATACCACTTAGATTAATAGAAAGAGAAAGTGTTGGCAACTTAATAATTAATTAATGAATTAGAAGAGAGGTAACCATGGCTGAAGTATATGAAAAAATCAAACAAAAATTAGATGAATTTTATAAAGCAGATGATAAAAATATATGGAGAAACAAAAATCATATTGAGATGCCGTTTGGATTAGTTAATGACCCTAATGGCTTAAGTTATTTTAATGGTCAATATCATATATTTTATCAATGGAATCCTTTTGGATGTGAGCATAAAACTAAGCACTGGGGATTAGTAAAGACATCAGATTTTGTGAATTTTACAAAACCAGAGATAATTTTAAAACCTGAAGATTGGTTTGATAAAGATGGATGCTATTCAGGAGGAGCATATATAAAAGATGAAACATTAAAATTATTTTATACAGGAAATGTGAAAAACGAAAAAAATGAAAGAGAATCTTATCAATGTATAGCAGACTATAATAAAGACGGTTCATTTGAAAAAAAGGGTCCTATAATATTTAAACAGCCAGAAGGATATACTGCTCACTTTAGAGATCCTATGATATTTACTCATGAAGGTATTTATTATATGGTTCTTGGAATTCAAAGAGAAAATATGACAGGAACATCATTAATATATAAATCTGATGACATTGAAAAATGGAGTCTTGCAGGTGAGTTAAAAACTGACTTAAAGGAATTCGGATACATGTGGGAATGTCCTAATATGATTAAGGTTTCAGATGATAAATATGCATTCCTATTTTCTCCACAAGGTTTAAAGGAAGAAGAATTTAAATATCAGAATATATATCAGTCAGGATATTTAATAGGTGATTTAGATTTTGAAACTATAGAGTTAAAAAATCATACACAATTTAAAGAGATTGATATGGGATTCGATTTTTATGCACCTCAAGTATTTACCCATAATGGACAGAATATAATGATTGGATGGGTAGGTATGCCTGATAAGGATTCAGAATATCCAAGTTCAGATAATGGTGGATGGATGTTTACATTAACTATGCCAAGAATTATTGAATATAGAAATAATGTTTTATATCAAAAACCTTTAAAGGAATTAGAGAATTTAAGAGAAAAACAAATTATATTGATGGATAATTTTGTTGATGATAAATATATACTTAATTTACCTTCAAGAAATTTAGAAATAGATTTAGATTTGTCTTTGGAAGAAACTGAAGAGGTTAATTTAAAATTTGTATTTAATGAGGAATATATAAGTTTAAATTATAATAAAGAAAGTGAAGTTTGTACTATAGATAGAAACAATATGAAACTTGGCGGAAAAGGAATAAGAAAATTCAAACTTAAAAGTGATAAGTCATTGAAATTACATGCATTTATTGATAATTCTGTTATGGAAATATATTATCAGGATGGTTTAGAGACAACTACATTTATGTATTTTCCTAAATATGATGATTTCAGCATTGAATTGGAAAATGATAAAAAGGTAAAAATAAATGAATTAAAAGTATGGAGTATGAGGGGGATTAAATATGAATAAAAATGTATTTTGTATAGGTGAATTATTAATTGACATGGTGTGCGTTGATAATAAAGGGTTAATGTATGGAGAAAAATTTGAAAAAAAAGCAGGAGGAGCACCAGCTAATGTTGCAGCTGCAATAACTAAACTTGAAGGAAATGCTGCTTTTTTAGGACAGGTTGGAGATGATTTCTTTGGCAAATTTTTAGTTCAGATATTAAAAGATTTAAATATAAATACAGAAATGACAGTTGAAAAAGGAAGCACTACAATTGCATTAGTAGGAATTGATGCTAATGGAGAACGTAATTTTGATTTTTTAAGAGGAAGTGATGGAGAATATTCTTTTAATAATATTGATACATCAAAAATAACATCAACAGATATAATTCATTTTGGATCAGCTACTGGATTTTTAGATGGAGAATTAAAAAATACTTATTTTAAATTATTAGATTATGCAAAAAAGAATAATATATATGTATCATTTGATCCTAACTATAGAGATGCATTAATAAAGGATGATATGCTAGCTCAATTTGTTGAAGATAGTAAAGCATTTTTAAGAAATAGTGATTTCACTAAATTAAGTGATGAAGAATTAACATTAATTACTGGTCAAAAAGATTTAGACGCAGGAGTTAAAGTTCTACATGAATTAGGAGTTAAAGTTGTAACTGTAACCTTAGGTTCTAAGGGAACTTATTTAAGTGTTTCTGGTGAAAATGTAATAATACCATCAATAAAAATTAAACAGGTTGATTCGACTGGAGCTGGGGATTCATTTGTCGGCGCAGTATTAAAACAAGTTTCGGATATTGAAGATAAGAAGAATATAAGTATGGACAAATGGAAAGAAATAATAGCGTTTGCTAATAAAGTTGGAGCAATAACTTGTACTAATTATGGTGCAATAGCTTCAATGCCAACATTAGCAGAAGTCAATGCAATTAAATAGAAATAAAATCTACCTATTGGGATTCTCTAAATGGGTAGATTTTTTAATTTTTATGTAATCGTTTGAAAAATATGTTATAATTATATTGTAAATAATATTTATAATTGGGGATTGGAGGAATGTTATATGGCACGTTTTACTTTACCAAGAGATATATATCATGGAGAAGGCTCTTTGGAAGTATTAAAAACATTAAAAGGTAAAAAAGCTTTTGTAGTAGTTGGTGGAGGTTCTATGAAGAGATTTGGATTTCTTCAAAAAGTTGAAGACTACTTAAAAGAAGCAGGAATGGAAGTAGAATTATTTGAAGGAGTAGAACCTGATCCATCTGTTGAAACAGTTATGAAAGGCGCAGAAGCTATGAGAAAGTTTGAACCAGACTGGATAGTGGCTATGGGAGGAGGATCTCCTATAGATGCTGCAAAGGCTATGTGGATATTTTATGAATATCCAGATTTTACTTTTGAACAGGCTGTTGTTCCGTTTGGGTTACCGGAACTTAGACAGAAAGCTAAATTTGTAGCTATTCCATCAACTAGTGGTACTGCTACAGAAGTTACTGCATTTTCAGTAATAACAAATTATACAGAGAAAATTAAATATCCTTTGGCAGATTTTAATATAACACCAGATATAGCAATAGTAGATCCGGAATTAGCTCAGACTATGCCGCCTAAACTAGTAGCCCATACTGGAATGGACGCATTAACTCATGCGATTGAAGCATATACTGCAACTTTAAAATCTAATTTTACTGATCCGTTAGCAATGAAAGCTATAGAAATGGTTAATAAATATTTAGTGAAATCATTTAATGGTGATAAGGAAGCAAGAAATTTAATGCATGAAGCACAATGTTTGGCTGGTATGGCATTTTCAAACGCTTTACTTGGAATAGTTCATTCTATGGCTCATAAAGTTGGAGCAGTATTTCATATTCCTCATGGATGTGCAAATGCTATTTTCTTACCATATGTAATAAACTACAATAGAAAAGTATGTGAGGATAGATATGCTGATATAGCAAGAATGCTAAAATTAGAAGGAAATACTGATGCAGAATTAACAGATTCATTGGTTAAATTGATAAATGATTTTAATGATAAGTTGAACATTCCTCATACAATGAAAGATTATGGAGTTGAGGAAACTGATTTTAAAGCTAATTTAAAATTTATAGCACACAATGCAATTTTAGATGCGTGTACAGGATCTAATCCAAGAAAAATAGATGATGCTACAATGGAAAAATTATTTGAATGCACATATTATGGAAATAAGGTTGATTTTTAAAATTAGCATAATAGAGAGTTTTTCTAAATGAAATTACAATAATATAAAAAGCAGTCAAGATTATATCTGACTGCTTTTTATTTGAAATGTTTGATAAAAAAATAACAAATATAATCAAAAAGGAATAAAAGTAAAAATAAGGATGGATAAAAAATAACAAAGTTAAACAAAAATAATTAAAAATAAATTTTTGCTCAATTTAGAATAAACAGCTAAAAGACTGAATTTTAAAGGGGCAAATGAAAAAAATAAGAAAAAATCGGCAAAAATTAATTAAATTAGACTAAAAAATATTAAAAAAAGTTTGACAAAAAATAAACAATATACTACAATGAATTTGTAAGATGTGTTAAAAAAATAACAAACATCAAAAGTATATTAAAAAATAAAACAAACAATTATAGTAAAGATGAAATTAATCCAATTAATATAAATGGATCTGGAGGAATTAATTATGAAGGTTACAAACGCTCAAGAATTAACACAAAGAATTGCGGAGCTTAGAAAAGCCCAAAAGCAATTTGCAGAATTTACTCAAGAACAAGTAGATAAGATATTTAGAGCAGCAGCTTTAGCAGCTAATCACAACAGAATAAGATTAGCTAAATTAGCTGTAGAAGAAACAGGAATGGGAATAGTTGAAGATAAAGTTATAAAGAACCATTTTGCTGCTGAATATATATATAATAAATATAAGGATATGAAAACTTGTGGTGTTTTAGAAGAAGATAACACTTATGGAATTACAAAAGTAGCTGAACCGATTGGAGTTATTGCTGCTATTGTTCCAACTACAAATCCAACATCAACAGCAATATTTAAAACATTAATAGCTTTAAAGACTAGAAATGCAATAATCATTTCTCCACATCCAAGAGCTAAAAATGCTACAATTGAAGCTGCTAAAGTTGTATTAGAAGCTGCAGTTAAAGCTGGTGCTCCAGAAGGAATAATCGGATGGATAGATCAACCATCAGTTGAATTATCACAAAATGTTATGGCTGAATCAGATATAATATTAGCTACAGGTGGTCCAGCAATGGTTAAGGCTGCTTACTCATCTGGAAGACCAGCTTTAGGAGTTGGCGCAGGAAACACTCCAGCAATTATTGATGAAACAGCTGATATAAAAATGGCTGTAAACTCAATACTTTTATCTAAAACATTCGATAATGGGGTTATCTGTGCATCAGAACAATCAATTCTTGTAGTAGAAGAAAAATATGAAGAAGTTAAAAAAGAATTAGCAATAAGAGGAGCATATATTCTTAAAGGGGAAGAAATAGATAAAGTAAGAAAAATAATCTTAAATGAAAAAGGCGGATTAAATGCTGACATGGTTGGTCAATCTGCTTATAAGATAGCTAAAATGGCAGGAGTTACTGTTCCTGAAAGTGCTAAAGTTTTAGTTGGAGAAGTTACTTCAGTAGAATTAGAAGAACCATTCTCACACGAAAAGTTATCTCCAGTATTAGCTATGTATAAAGTTAAGAATTTTGAAGAAGGTTTAGAAAAAGCAGACAGATTAATAGAGTTAGGTGGATTAGGCCACACATCAATTCTTTATACTGATGAAATAAAATGTAAAGACAGAATAATGGCATTTGGACATACAATGAAAACTGCTAGAACATTAATAAACATGCCAGCATCTCAAGGTGCTATAGGTGATTTATTCAACTTCAAATTAGCACCATCATTAACTCTTGGTTGTGGATCATGGGGAGGAAACTCAGTTTCTGAAAATGTTGGTCCTAAACATTTAATAAATGTTAAGTCTATTGCTAAAAGGAGAGAAAATATGCTTTGGTTCAGAGTTCCAGAAAAAACTTACTTTAAATATGGTTGTTTACCAATAGCTTTAGAAGAATTAGCTGAAATGGGTAAAAAGAAAGCATTTATCGTAACAGACAAAGTATTATTTGACTTAGGATATACTAATAAAATTACAGATGTATTATCAGCACATGGAATTCAATACAAGATATTCTGCGATGTTGAGCCAGATCCAACTTTAAGATGTGCAAGAGCTGGAGCTAAAGAAATGTTAAGCTTTAATCCAGATGTTGTAATTTCACTTGGTGGTGGATCAGCAATGGATGCTGCTAAAATTATGTGGGTTATGTATGAACATCCAGAAGTATCATTTGAAGATTTAGCAATGACATTCATGGACATCAGAAAGAGAATATACAAATTCCCAACTATGGGTCAAAAAGCTATGATGGTAGCTATAGCAACTTCAGCTGGTACAGGTTCAGAAGTTACTCCATTTGCAGTTATAACTGATGAAGAAGCAGGAGTAAAATATCCATTAGCTGACTATGAATTAACTCCAGACATGGCTATAGTAGATCCAGAATTAATGATGACTTCACCAAAAGGATTAACTGCTTGTGCTGGTATTGACGTATTAGTTCATGCTATGGAAGCTTATGTTTCGATAATGGCAACTGAATTCACAAATGGAATGGCTTTAGAAGCAATCAAATTAGTATTTGATTATTTACCATTAGCATATAATGAAGGAACAACTAATGTTGAGGCTAGAGAAAAAATGGCTAATGCATCATGTATAGCTGGTATGGCATTCTCAAATGCATTCTTAGGAATTTGTCACTCAATGGCTCATAAATTAGGTTCATTCCACCACTTACCACATGGTATGGCTAATTCATTATTATTAAAAGAAGTAATCAGATTTAATGCTACTGAAGCACCAACTAAGCAAGGAGCATTTGCACAATACAAATATCCAGAAGCTGTAGCTAGATATGCTAGAATAGCTGATCACTTAGGATTGGGTGGAAAGACTGAAGCTGAAAAGGTAGAACTATTAATCAAAGCTGTAGAAGAATTACAAAGAAAAGTTGGAATGCCAATGACTATAAAAGAAGCTGGTGTTGATGAAGATAAATTCAGAGCAGAATTAGATGAAATGGTTGAACAGGCATTTGATGATCAATGTACAGGAGCTAACCCAAGATATCCATTAATGAGAGAATTAAAGGAAATGTACTTAAATGCATATGGGGTTAAGTCTGCTGACAGCAAAGAAAAGAAAGACAATAAAAAGAAGTAGTAATAAAAATTATTCCTAATTACAATATATAAATAAGAAGGACTGTCACATAAAGATTAAGCTATAAGTAATACTGATGCTATGGTTATAATCTAATGAGACAGTCCTTTTTATTTAAAAATGTGAAATTTAAATTAGTATGTAGAAGATAAATTAAATTTTATGATACTAATCATGAAAAATTATCCTAATCTAACTTGATTTTTAATTTGAAATTTGTAATCATCTGAACACAAATAGATAATACCTTCAATAAAAGCTATAAATGATGGAATACATGTCCAACATAGAACCAAATAAACTATTCCAAGTCCTATTTTACCTAAATAGAATTTATGGATTCCTAAACCTCCTACAAATATAGCAAGAAGAGCTGCTACTATCTTATTTTTTACTGGCCAAGATGGATTTATTCCATTATTTAATAGTTGATTTTCCATAATCTAATCCCCCTAAATTTATTATAAATTTGAAAATTCTTTAACATAATTCTACTATTATTATGGGTTCATATCCACAAAATGGGATAAAATGCATGTTTTTGGGATAAAAATATTAGATACTATAAAAATCAAAATATATTGCAAAATTAAAATTTATATTAAGATATATGGAATATAAAGTTTTAAATGTAAAAAGATAATAGAGAAAATTTATATGATATTAAAATTTGAATGTTATAAAATGAATAGATTTATATTACTTTTAAACATATTATGGTATAATTTAAATTAATACTTAAATTTATCGAGGAGAGTGATTATTTTTGGACCCTAGTTATATATGGCAGATAATTGTGTTAATTATATTAATTGCATTATCAAGCTTTTTTTCAATGTCAGAAACAGCGTTGATGTCACTAAGTAAAATCAGATTGAGACATATGGTTGAAGAAGGCGTGCCAAAAGCAAAGCGTGTTGAAAAACTTATTGAAGATCCTAATAAACTTTTAGGGGCAATATTAATAGGAAATAATGTTGTTAACATTGGAGCATCATCTATTGCTACAATATTAGCTACAAATATTTTTGGAAGCAGTGGAGCTGGTATCGCAACTGGCGTTATGACAATATTAATACTTATTTTTGGAGAAATAACACCAAAGTCAATAGCAAAGCAGAAAGCTGAATCAGTTTCAATGAAAGTATCAAAGTTCATAGAATTTGTGGTAATTATTTTTAAGCCATTTATATATATTTTTACAATGATATCATCTTTTTTTATACGTCTTGTTGGATGTAATCCTAATGAAGATGAATCATTTATAACAGAAGAAGAATTAAAGACTATGGTTGGCGTAAGTGAAGAAGAAGGAGTTTTAGAAAATGTTGAAAAAGAAATGATTTTTAATGTTTTTGATTTTGCTGACCAACAAGTTAAAGACGTTATGGTTCAGAGAGTTGATATTGTTTCAATTGATCAGGAAGCAACTTATGATGAAGTGATGAATGTAATTAAAAGTGAACAATTTTCAAGAATACCTGTTTATAATGAAACTATTGATAATATCATTGGCTTTTTGAATGTTAAGGATTTGGCTATGGTTGAAAACTTACGTGAAGATTTTAATGTTAAAAAATATATGAGAGAGCCATTTTATACATTTGAATTTAAAAAGATAGTAGAACTATTTAAAGAAATGAAAAAAAGCAGAAATCATATTGCAGTAGTTTTGGATGAATATGGTGGAACTGTAGGTATAATAACAATTGAAGATTTGGTAGAAGAAATAGTTGGAGACATTGAAGATGAGTATGATGATTATAACAAATCAGTTGAGATTGTAAAAGATGGTGAATATGTATTTGATGGAAGTGTGCGACTTCATGATATAAGTGATTTAATTGGAATGAATATTGATTCAGAAGAATTTGATTCAATTGGTGGATTAATGATTGGAGAACTTGGAAGAATGCCTGAA
This sequence comes from uncultured Clostridium sp., assembly GCF_934754915.1. Taxonomy (GTDB): domain Bacteria; phylum Bacillota; class Clostridia; order Clostridiales; family Clostridiaceae; genus Clostridium. The sequence continues at coordinate 42,385 of NZ_CAKVKB010000011.1, read as the reverse complement.
AAAAATGAAGAAGTATTGTTCCGTAATCTAAGACTTGTTGCAGAAGAAGTAGAAAAGAACAGAGTAAAAAAAGTAAGGATGTTTATTGATAAAGTTGAAGATTCTGAAAAAGAAGAACTAGATAATTAATTTTGAAACTGCTGAATTTATCAGCAGTTTTTTTAGAATTTATCTTGATGAATTAAAGGGAGATGAGAATGAATGGATTTTATTGATGAAGCAAAAATTGAAGCACTTAAAGCATATAATGAAGGAGAAATTCCTGTTGGAGCAGTGATTGTAAAGGATGGTGTGATAATAGGTAGGGGACATAATTTAAAAGAAGTTTTAAATGATGTAACTGCTCATGCTGAAATATTAGCAATAAAAGAAGCAGCAAAAAATATAGGAGATTGGAGACTGGATGGAGCAGAAATGTATGTAACACTTGAACCATGTCCAATGTGTGCAAGTGCAATAGTCCAGAGCAGAATTTCAAAAGTATATATAGGAACATTTAATAAGGATATGGGAGCTTGCGGTTCAGTAATAAGTCTTTTGGATAGCAGAAGATTAAATTCATTTGTTGAAGTTAAATGGTTGTATGATGAAGAGTGTTCTAAGCTTCTTGTGAGATTTTTTGAGGAAAGCAGAAAAAATAAAACAAATAGAGTGTTTATTTGAAATGATAGATAAGTGTTTTATTTAATAAGTTTGTAAGATATATATATCGATAAAATAGTATAATTGATAGGAATTTAAAGTTTTTATATAAAAACAAATGATAAAGAATTAGAATCGGGGGAACAAAAAAATTATGAACATTATAACTGCTATAGATAATAGCATACTTAATATTGTTGAAAATAGTATACAATGTGATTTTTTAGACAAGATAATGCCAGTAATAAGTCATTTGGGAGGAGTTATAATATGGCTTATTATAGCAGCTGTATTTATAAGCATTAAAAAATATAGAAAGTATGGAATAGTATTATTAATTTCATTAGGAGTATGTATAGTATTAGCAAGTCTGTGTATAAAACCTATAGTTAAGAGATTGAGGCCTTGTGATGTTTATCAAACTTTAAATTTAATAATAGCAAAACCATCTGGATATTCTTTTCCGTCAGGGCATTCAATTCGTAGTTTTGGAGCTGCAACTATTTTATTTAAAGTAAATAAAAAAATTGGGATTCCAGCTTTTATACTTGCTTTTTTAACAGCATTTTCAAGAGTATATTTATATGCTCACTATTTTACAGATGTTTTTGTAGGTGCTGTATTAGGAATAATATGTTCTATTTTTTTATATAATTTATTGATTAAAAATGAAAAAGTAAATGAATTTTTATCACATAAATATCCTTCATTATGGAGTTAGATGTTATTATTGAGATAAAATAGCATCTATGATAAAATGATTAAGAATTAAAATTGAAACGGAGAGGTGTCCGAGAGGTCTAAGGAGCATGCCTGGAAAGTATGTATAGGGAATATCTCTATCAGGGGTTCGAATCCCCTTCTCTCCGCCATTTTGCTTGAAATATTTTACTATATATTACACACTTAATAGTAAAAGACTATTTGTGTGTAATTTTTTTAATTAATTTAAATATGGGATAATGAAAAGAAAAATTAAGTTTTGCTATAAACATTTAATTACAATTAAGTTATATATAAAATAAATATGAATTAAATTGATTAGTTGATAAAAAATGTATTGACAAATCAATCCTTAGTGATATACTTTAAATAAATAGAGAAATATGGTATACAACAAAGGCGTTGAGCATATCATTGATATGTTTAACGCTATTTTTTATCATGTATATGTATAAAAAATCAAGAAAATACATATTAAGTAATAAATGTGATTTGTTGATACAAAAAATCAATGTATAGATTTTATTTTAGGAGGAAAATGGTTATGAAAAAAGCAATAAGCACACTTTTAGCATTATCAATGGCAGCCTTGATGCTGATAGGCTGTGGTTCAGGAGGAGCAACAGGTGGAAGTTCTACAGAAGATAAGAATGCTTCAACAGAAGCTTCTAAGATTAAAGTAGGGGTTATCTATATTGGAGATGAAAATGAAGGGTATACAGAAGCTCATATGAAGGGAATTAGTGAAATGAAAAAATCCCTTGGATTAGCTGATAATCAAATAATTGAAAAGAAGAGTATTCCAGAGGATGAAAAATGCTATGATGCAGCTGTAGATTTAGCAGAAGAAGGATGTAACATTATTTTTTCTAATAGCTTTGGACATGAAGATTATATAATACAGGCAGCAAAAGAATATCCAGAGATTCAATTCTGTCATGCAACTGGTTTCCAAGCTGCAACTTCAGGTTTAAGCAATATGCATAATTATTTTACATCTGTATATGAATCACGTTACGTATCTGGTGTAGTTGCTGGTTTAAAATTAAATAAAATGATTGAAGATGGTACTATTACTAAAGATAAATGTAAAGTTGGTTATGTTGGTGCTTATCCATATGCTGAAGTTGTTTCTGGTTATACAGCTTTCTATCTTGGAATTAAGAGTGTATGTGATGCTGCAACAATGGAAGTTCAATATACAAATAGCTGGGCAAGCATGGATTTAGAAAAATCTACTGCTGAAGCTTTAATTGCTGATGGTTGTGTATTAATAAGTCAACATGCTGATACAACAGGTGCACCAACTGCTTGTGAGGCGGCAGGCGTTCCAGTTGTTGGCTACAATGTAAGTATGATTGCAACTGCTCCAAAGACTGCATTAACATCTGCATCTATTAATTGGGGACCTTATTATACTTATGCTGTAAAATGTGTAATGGAAGGTAAATCAATTGATACAGACTGGTGTCAAGGATATTCTGAAGGCGCTGACTGCATTACTGAATTAAATAAAGATGTTGTTGCACCAGGTACAGAAGAAAAAGTGGCTGAAGTTGAAAATGCTATCAAAAATGGTTCGTTACATGTATTTGATACAAGTAAATTTACAGTAAATGGTTCATCTCTTGAGGATTTAATTAAATCTGATGAAAACTACAAAAAATATGCGAATTTTGTATCTGATGGATATTATCATGAATCTGAAAAGACATCAGCTCCATCATTTGATATTAGAATTGATGGTATTACAGAATTAACAAAAAGCAACTAATATACCTGTAAAAATTTAATAGAAATAATATCTTAGGAACTGCTTTATGCAGTTCCATGATTTTTTAGGAGGTTGTTATGGAGCAGAATAATGCAATTGAATTAAAAAATGTAACTAAACGTTTTGGAAAAGTGATAGCAAATGATAATGTAAATCTTTCTGTAAAAAAAGGAGAGATTCTTTCTATATTAGGGGAAAATGGAAGTGGAAAAACAACACTTATGAATATGATTTCAGGTATATATTTTCCTGATGAAGGACACATATTTATTGATGGTAGGGAAGTTACAATCCGTTCTCCCAAAGATGCTTTTTCTCTAGGAATAGGAATGATTCATCAACACTTTAAGCTGATTAATATATTAACAGCAGCAGAAAATATTATTCTTGGTATGCCTGGAAAAGAAAAACTTGATATGCAGAAAGTTGAGAAGGAAATTAATGAATTAACTGCTCAATATGGCTTTGAATTAGACCCTTCTCAGAAAGTATATAATATGTCAGTATCACAAAAACAGACAGTGGAAATAGTTAAAGTATTGTATAGAGGTGCAGATATATTAATATTAGACGAGCCTACTGCAGTTTTAACACCGCAAGAAACAGAAAAGTTATTTAATGTGCTTAGAAACATGAGAAAATCTGGAAAATCAATCATAATAATTACTCATAAATTAAATGAAGTATTAGAACTTTCAGATAGAGTTTCTGTTTTGAGAAAAGGGAAATACATAGGAACCATAGAAACAAAATCTGCAACAGTTTCATCATTGACAGAAATGATGGTTGGAGAAAAAGTAAGCTTGAATATTGAAAGAGATGAACCTAAAAATTGTGAGAAGAGAATTGAAATAACTAATCTTACATGCATAAATGCTGAAGGAAGAAAGACATTAAATAATATTTCATTTACAGCAAATAGTGGTGAGATATTAGGAATTGCAGGAATTGCAGGAAGTGGTCAAAAAGAATTGTTAGAAGCTATAGCTGGTCTTCAGAATGTGCATGGAGGGAAAATTATTTATAATTCGCCTGAAGGAGAAAGTATTCAGCTTGATCAAATGAAAGCAGCAGATATTCAGAATAAGGGGATAAAAGTTTCATTTGTTCCAGAAGATCGTTTGGGAATGGGACTTGTAGCATCTTTGGGAATGACAGATAACATGATGCTTAAGAATTATAAGAAAACACGTGGATTTTTTGTTGATAGGAAAAAACCTAAAGAATTGGCAGACTCTCTTATTAAGGATTTAGGAATTGTTACACCAGGAACAGAAACACCAGTTGGAAGATTATCTGGTGGTAATGTACAGAAAGTATTAGTAGGACGTGAAATAGCGGCAGAACCAACAGTATTAATGCTTGCATATCCTGTACGTGGATTAGATATAAATTCATCATATACAATTTATAATTTAATGAATGAACAAAAGAGAAAAGGAGTAGCAGTTATTACTGTTATTGAAGATTTAGATGTACTTATTGAATTAAGTGATAGAATTCTTGTTTTAAATGGAGGCGAAGTAACTGGAATAGTAGATGCAAGAACAACAAGTAAAGAAGAAATTGGATTTCTTATGACGAAAAATAGAGAGGAGAAAGCAGTAAATGAGTAACAATGAAAGTATTTCTAATAAAGAACCAATATTTCATATGGTGAAAAGAGATTCTATATCTATACAAAAAGCCTGGCTGATTCGAGGTGTAGCTCTTTGTTTAGCATTAATTACATGTGCATTATTTATAATACCTATTACTCATTTAAATCCTTTAGAAATATATGCAGGAATAGTAAAAGGAGCAGTAGGAAATACAAGAAGAACATGGGTTACAATTCGTGAAATAACAGTATTATTATGTATAGCAATAGGATTAACACCAGCATTTAAAATGAAGTTCTGGAATATAGGGGCTCAGGGACAAATACTTATGGGTGGAGTTGCAACCGCAGCACTTATGATTTATGCAGGAGATAAAATTCCTAATAGTATTTTAATAATATGTATTTTTATTGCAAGTTCAATAGCTGGTATGGTATGGGGATTAATTCCTGCTGCTTTTAAAGCGCGTTTTAATACAAATGAAACATTATTTACATTAATGCTAAATTATGTAGCGATGCAGATAGTAACATTCTGTATTGTTTTTTGGGAAAATCCTGCAGGTTCAAATGTTGTTGGAATAATAAATTCTTCAACAAAAGCTGGATGGTTTCCGGAATTGTTTGGATTGACTTATGGTCTTAATGTGCTTTTAGTAGCAATGTTAACTATAGGAATGTTCTTTTTTATGAAAAAGAGCAAGATGGGATATGAAATATCTGTAGTTGGAGAAAGCGTTGATACAGCTCGTTATGCTGGTATTAATGTAAAAAAAGTAATTATGAAGACAATGGCCCTTTCAGGAGCAATATGTGGATTTGCTGGAAGTATTATTGTAAGTGGAGCAAGTCATACAATATCAACAAGTACATCTGGAGGATTTGGATTTACAGCTATAATTGTTGCATGGATGGCTAAATTTAATACATTTGCAATGATATTAGTTTCTGGAATATTAATATTTATGCAGCAGGGTTCTATTCAAATTGCAACACAATTTGGATTAAATGAAAATGCATCAGATATTATAACTGGAATAATATTATTTTTCTTAATTGGATGTGAATTCTTTATAAACTACAAACTTGAATTTGTAAAAAACAATAAGGAGGCTTAAGTATGAGTGTGATTTTTGTATTTATTCAAAAAGCCATAGCCCAAGGAATTGGAATTTTGTTTGGGGCATGTGGCGAAATTGTAACTGAAAAATCAGGTAATTTAAACCTTGGAATTCCAGGTATTATGTATATGGGAGGAATTGCAGGACTTATGGGTGCCTTCTTTTATGAAAATGGAAACAGCAATCCAAATGCCTTGACTGGTTTTTTTATATCATTAATATGTGCATTGTTATGTTCTTCTTTGGCTGGGTTAATATATAGTTTTCTTACAATAACTTTAAGAGCTAATCAGAATGTAGTTGGACTAGCACTTACTACTTTTGGTATTGGATTTGGTAACTTTTTTGGAGGTTCTATAAGTAATATAGCAGGTGGTGTTGGACAAATTTCTGTTGCAGTAACTGCTAGTGCATATCAAGCTAAAATCCCAGGATTATCTCAGATTCCAATATTAGGAGATGTTTTATTTTCATATGGTATATTAACGTATTTATCTATTGTTATTGCAATATGTCTATCTATCTTTTTGAAAAAAACTAAAAAGGGATTGAATTTAAGAGCTGTTGGTGAAGATCCAGCAACAGCAGATTCAGTAGGAATAAATGTATCTAAATACAAGTATATTGCAACTGTAGCAGGTGGAGCTATCAGTGGTCTTGGTGGATTATATTTTGTAATGGAATTTCTAGGGGGAACATGGACAAATAATGGATTTGGCGATAGAGGATGGCTTGCAATTGCATTAGTTATATTTGCATTATGGAAACCTGTAAATGCCATATTAGGATCAATTGTATTTGGTGCATTGTATATTTGTTATATATATATTCCAGGATTGAGCAGAGGAGCTCAAGAATTGTTTAAAATGCTTCCATATGTTGTCACAATAATTGTATTAATTATAACAAGTGCAAGAAATAGAATGGAGAATCAGCCGCCAGCTGCACTTGGACAATCATATTTCAGAGAAGATCGTTGATGATTTTATAATAATATTAAATTGTGTATTTTGGTAATTGATCTTTTGTGTATATGGAATATATTGATTAAATAGTCAAAAAAAGATTGATTAAATGATCAAAAAATATTGACAAATCTGTTCCAAATGATATACTTAAATTAGTTATAACAAAGAGGTTGAACGCTTTATGGCGTTCGACCTCTTTTTATTTTTTATTAATGCATTTGAAGTGAAAAAGAGGAATGTCTATGAAGAATGAGGATAAAATTTTAAAAGCTGCTTTGGATGTTGTGCGAGAATATACAATAAGTGGAACAAGAATGCATTTAATTGCGGAAAAAGCAGGAATGGTTCAGTCTAATTTACATTATTATTTTAAAACGAAAAGTGAGCTTATGTTTGCATTGCAGAAAAAAGTTCTTGAAAAATGCTTAAAGCTTAGAGAACATTATGGAAAAAACAAAAAAGATACATTAGAAGAGCAATTAGATATATTTATAGATCAAAAGAAGGCATTTATTACAAAGTATAAAGAATTTGATTATGCAGAAGTTGATTTCTGGGTACAGGGGCGTATTAATAAACAGATAAAATCAAATTTTTCAGAATCTTTTGAAGGCTGGAGAAGCGAGATACGCCAAATGTTAGAAAAACATGTTCCACAATTATCAGAAGAAACAAAGGAATATCTGCCATATCAAATAGTTTCATATTTAGAGGGTGCTACGATACAATTTTTAATTGATGAAAAAAGATTCAATCTAGATAAGTATTTTGAATTTGGAAAGAACATGATTTTAAAATCAATTCAACAAGAAGTTGAAAGTGTTGAAATGAAATAGAGGTGTAAAAAAAGTGAAGCTGATAAGAACAGAGAATGCAATTGGACATGTTTTGTGTCATGATATGACGCAGATTATTCCAGGTAAAAAGAAAGATGCAGTGTTTAAAAAAGGTCATATAGTAACAGAAGAAGATATACCTGTATTGTTATCGATGGGAAAAGATAATCTTTATGTATGGGAGAAAAAGGAAGGAATTCTTCATGAAAATGAGGCTGCAGAAATTTTATATAGAATCTGCAAAAATGATAATATGAAGGGCTCAGATGTAAAGGAAGGAAAAATTGAACTTATAGCTGAAATTGATGGATTATTTAAGGTTGATACAGAACGTCTTAATAAAATTAATGGAATTGGAGAAATGATGATAGCAACAAGACATGGAAATTTTCCGATCAAAAAGGGTGATAAACTTGCAGGTACAAGAATAATTCCATTAATTATTGAAGAGAAAAAAATGAAGCATGCAGTAGAATTAGCTGGAGATGAACCTATATTACAATTACTTCCATTTAATAAAAAAAGAGCAGTTATTATTACAACAGGAAATGAAGTTTTTTATGGAAGAATAAAAGATGCATTTGGACCTGTAATACGAGAAAAATTAGCTGAATATGATGTTGAAGTATTAGGACAGAAAATATTGAATGATAATCCATCATTGATAACAGAAGAAATTAAGAAATCTATTAATGATGGAGCAGATCTTATAATATGCACTGGAGGAATGAGTGTTGATCCAGATGATACAACACCAACAGCAATTAAAAATACTGGAGCACAAATAATATCTTATGGAGCACCAGTATTACCAGGAGCAATGTTTTTATTAGCTTATTTTCAAGAAAATATACCTATAATGGGATTACCAGGATGTGTAATGTATAATAAGAGAACTATTTTTGATTTAGTTCTTCCAAGAATTATTGCAGATGATAAAATCACACAAAAAGATTTAAGTGTCCTTGGCGAAGGTGGATTATGTTTAGGATGTAGTCAATGTACATTTCCTAATTGTGGATTTGGAAAATAGAATATTATTTAATTATTTTAATTTGTTTAATAAATATTATAAGAAGTCTAGAAATGTTTTTAAAATTTATTTACTTATTTTTATATATATTCAAATAAAATGAAATTAAATTGCATATTTACTGATGTAAAAAGGAGGAAGAGATATGTTTGATTTAGGTATAAAAAATGGTTCTGTTTATTTAGATGGAGAATTACAAAATATGAATATTTATATAAAAAATGAAAAAATAAGTGCTGTTTCAACAGAAAAATTTGATTCTAAAAACGAAGTTGATGTATCAGGCTGTTATGTTTTACCTGGATTTATTGATCCTCATGTACATTTTGCATTAGGCGTAGGCAACAACATATCTAAGGATGATTTTGAAGCAGGTTCTAAAGAAGCAGCTTTAGGAGGGGTGACAACTTATATTGATTTTTTGGATCCTGTAAAAAAAGCAGAACAGATTTCTGAGGAATTTAATAAAAGAAATAAAATGGCAGAAAGAAGTCTTGTAGACTACTCTTTTCATACAACTATTGCAAATCCTGTTGATTCTGCAAAATTAATAATAGAAGAAAGTAAAAAATATGGAATTAATTCTATTAAATTATTTACAACATATTCAAATACAGATAGAAGGACATATGATGATTATATTTATGAATTATTAAAAGAATCTGCTACAGAAAATGCAGTTATTGTTGTACATGCGGAGAATGATGATCTTATTTCGAAAGAAAAAAATATACTGGTAAAAGATCATGAAAAATCACGACCTGTAATAACTGAAAATATAGAAGTTATTAAATTAGCACAGATGGCGAGAAAGACTGGAGGAAATTTGTATATTGTTCATGTAAGTGCTGGAAGCAGTGCAAAAGCATTAGATCAACAGTTTTATAAAGAATTGAAGAATCATCAGATTATATTAGAAAGCTGTCCACACTACTTTTTATTAAATAGTAGCAAGTTAGAGAGTGAAGACGGATATAAATATACAATGACTCCACCAATACGTTCAGAGGAAGAGAGGATTCTTTTGAATGAAGAAATAGAGGTTATAAGTACTATTGGAACAGATCACTGTCCATATACAAAAGAACAGAAAAAACATAAATATACAAGAGAAATACCTATGGGAATTGGGGGGATTCGATATTCATTTTTGAATATGTACGGTCAAAATGGAATAAATATTGTTGATAAATTTACAAAAGGACCAGCCAAAGCATATGGATTAAAGCACAAAGGAAATCTGCTTCCAGGATATGATGCTGATATTACAATATTCAATCCTAAAAAAAATACAATTGTTAATGATGAAATGAGTGTTTATGATGGAAAAATATTAAGAGGAAAAATAGAGAAGGTTTATAGTAGAGGAAGACTTATAGTAACAGGTGGGAAAATATTAGGCAAAGAGCATTTGGGAAAATATATAAGAAGAGGCGAGTAGCATGAGAGATATTAGTGAATCAGTTAAGAAAAAAGATCATGATGAAAAAATGAGTGGCAAAGCTATCTATATTGCAGATATGAAATTTGAAGGAATGCTTTATGGTGTTATGGTAAGATCTACAATTTCTTATGGGAAAATAAAGAATATAAATATTCCTAAAATGGAACATGGCTATGAAGTTATTGGAGCAGAAGATGTTCCTGGAGAAAATAAATTGAAAGTTATTACAAGTGAGCAACCAATATTCTCCAATAATATTGTTAGATATATTGGTGAAGGCGTTCTGATGATTGCAGGACCAGATAAAGAAAAAGTTAATATATATGCTAAACAGGTTGAAATTGAATATGAAGAATTTAAACCAGTATTAAAAATTGATGATTCTACAGAATCAGCTGCTTCTTATAATTATATAAAGGGAAACCCTGATGAAGCATTTGAAAATGCATCGCAAATTATAGAAGAAACTTTTTTTACAGGATATCAGGAACAAGCATATCTAGAACCACAGGGAGCAATTGGAATATACAAGGGTGGAAAATCAACAGTTTATGGTTCAATGCAGTGTCCATATTATGTTAAAAATGCAGTTATGCAGGCTATGGGCCTTGATGAAGATAAAGTACAAATTATACAGACAGTTACAGGAGGAGGTTTTGGTGGTAAAGAAGATTATCCATCTATGTTAGGATGTCAAGCAGCAGTAGCAGCATTCAAAACTGGACATCCAGTACAGCTTATATTGAATAGAAGAGAAGATATGGCAGTAACACCTAAACGTCATCCAGGAAAATTAGTTTATAAAGCTGCATTAGATGAGAATAGTAAAGTTACAGCTATATATGCAGATATCAAATTAGATGCAGGTGCATATGCTGGATTATCAAGTGTGGTTTTACAGCGTTCACTAATTGCAGCATGTGGTGTATATAACATTGAAAATTTACATATAGATGGGAAAGCAATGATTACTAATACAGTTTGCAATGGTGCTTATAGAGGTTTTGGTGCACCACAAAGCTTTTTTGCTATTGAAACATTGATGAATCATATTGCTAAGAAATTAAATATTATTCCTTTAGATTTTAAAAAGATGTATATGATAAAGCAAGGAGATAAGACTTCAACTAATGGAGAATATCATCATCATGTGCCTTTAATGGAAATGATAGATAAAATCGAGGATATGTGTAATTACAGCAGAAAGTATTCAGAATATAAAAAAATTCAGACTGGAAGATATAGAAAAGGAATAGGAATGTCTATATTTTTACATGGATGTGGATTTACAGGATCAGCAGAAAAGGATCTTATAAAATCTGTAGTAAAGCTGGTTAAACATGAAGATGATACTTTAGAAATACTTGCAAGCAACGCAGATATAGGACAAGGTATTAAAACAACATTTTCCAAAATAGTTGCTCAAATATTAGAGGTACCATTGGAAAGAATAAAAATAGAAAATCCAGATACGGATAAGGTTCCAAATTCAGGACCAACAGTAGCATCGCGTTCTCTTATGATTGTAGGAAAGTTATTGGAACGTGCATCAAAGAAAATGAAGGAACAATGGGAAGATGGAAAAGCTTTGGTTATAGAAGAACATTATCAGCATACAGATATGATTCCATGGGATATGGAAACATTCCAAGGAGATGCTTATCCAACATATTCATATGGGGTTAATGTGGTAGAACTTGAAGTTGATATGTTGACTGCTCAATCTAAATTGCTAGGAGTATGGGGAGTATTTGATGTAGGAAAGACAATTGATAAAACTATAATGAAAGGCCAGGCAGAAGGTGGAATGTTACAGGGACTTGGTTATGGTTCTATGGAGAAAATGGAAAATATTAATGGAACTATACGTCAGGCAAGTATGACAGATTATATAATACCAACATCTAAAGATACAGTACCATTTGGAATAGAATTTGTGGATAATCCTTATGAAGGCGGACCATTTGGAGCAAAAGGAGCAGGAGAACTTACTTTAATTGGAACAGCACCAGCTTATGAAGCAGCAATAGAGCAGGCAGTATCAAAAGATATGTATGCAATTCCAGTGACACCAGAAAGACTTATGGAAGTAATATAGTTTAAAGAAAGAAGGATTGGGTATATGGTTACATTTAAATTAAATGGAAAAGAAATTAAAACAGAAACTGATCCATGTGAAAGATTATTGGATGTATTAAGAGGCGAGTTTAAACTTACAGGACCTAAAGAAGGATGTAAGGAAGGTGAGTGTGGGGCTTGTTCAGTACTTGTTGATGGGGAATTAATGAATTCATGTATTACTCCACTTGGAAATGTTATGAATAAAGAAGTCATTACAGTTGAAGGTTTTAGGGATACAAAACGTTATAAATTATTAGAAAAAACATTTGCACAGGCAGGTGCAGTTCAATGTGGATTTTGTACACCAGGAATGATTATGGCAGCAGAAGCGCTTTTGAGGAGAGTTCCACATCCAACATTAGATGATATAAGAGAAAGTATTTCTGGAAATTTATGTAGATGTACAGGATATAACATGATTGTTGATGCTGTGCAGATGGCAGCAGAACAGGGGGATGGATTATGGTAGGATATTATCCAGTCAATCTTTTGGAAGCATTAAAAGATGTTAAAGAGCATGAAGATATGATAATTGTATCTGGGGGAACTGATGTTATGGTTTCAGGCAAAAGATCTGAGCATATGATGTTTCTAAATGGTGTTGAAGAATTAAAAAATATATGTGAAGAAGATGGCTTGTTAAGGATTGGTGCAGAATGTACTTATTCAGAAATGATTAATGATAGCAGAATTCCAGAAATCCTAAAGACAGTTATGAAACAGATTGCATCACCAGCAGTCAGAAGCTCTGGAACATTATCAGGAAATATATGCAATGCGTCACCTGCAGGTGACAGCCTTCCAGTACTGTATGCTTTGTCAGCAATAGTTGTTTCAAAGTATTTAAATGACAGTGGAGAAGTTGTAACGGAAAAGTTTCCTATTGAAAAGTTTATATTGGGAATCCGAAAAATTGCGTTAAAAAAAGAAGCTTTAGTAACAGAAATAGAAATTCCAATTGAGAGCTATTCTAATGTTTCAAAAATGTATTATGAGAAAGTAGGAGCAAGAAAATCAGAAGCAATTTCTAAACTTTCATTTGTTGGACTTATAAAAACAGATAAAGAAAAAATTATTGATGCAAGAATAGCATTTGGATCAGTCAGCATAAAGGTAGTAAGAAAATCTGAAATTGAAAAGAAAATAATTGGACTTACATTAGATCAACTAGACAATAAAAAAGAAGAGTTTATAGAGGAGTATTCTGAATTTATAACTCCAATTGATGATCAGCGTTCGACAGCTGTATATAGAAAAAAAGTGAGTTTGAATCTTTTAGGATCATTTTTAAGTAATGGTGGTGACAGCTTATGATTTTAGTTGGGAATGGAAAACTTATCACAAGGGATAAAAATAATCCCTATTATGAAAATGGAGCAGTATTGATTAGAGGAAGAAAGATTCAAGAAGTAGGAAAGTATTGTGACTTAAAAGCTAAATATCCTGAAGCAGAATTTATAGATGCAAATGGAATGATTATTATGCCTGGACTTATAAATGCACATGAACACATTTATAGTGCATTTGCAAGAGGTGCATCAATTCCAGAAAAACCACCTAAAAACTTTATTGATGTACTCGAAGGAACATGGTGGCATATTGATAGAAAATTGAGTCTGAAAAACACGTACTACAGTGCAATTGCAATATATTTAGAATGTATTAGAAATGGAGTTACCACAGTTGTAGATCATCATGCGGGATATGGAGCAGTGGAAGGAAGTTTGTTTAAAATAGCAGAAGCTGCACAAGAATTATCTATAAGAACTTGCCTTTCTTATGAAATATCAGATCGTGATGGATTGGATAAAATGAAAAGTGCAGTAAAGGAAAACATGGATTTTATACATTATTCAAAAGAAAAAAAGAGTAGTATGATAAAAGCTCTTGTTGGGATGCATGCATCATTTACGTTGAGTGATAAAACATTAGATTATTGTATTAAGCAGAATAAAGATAATGCAGGGTACCATATACATATTGCTGAAGGAATCTATGATGCCGAGCACTGTAAAAAAAATTATAATATGTCAATTATAGAGAGGATGAACAAATTTGGAATATTAGGAATAAATACGATTGCTGGACATTGTATTCATATAAAAGAATCTGATATGGATATTTTAAAGAATACAAAAACTACTGTGGTTCACAATCCAGAATCAAATATGGGAAATGCAGTTGGAGCACCTGATGTAATAGAAATGATAGATAAGGGAATTTTAGTAGGCCTTGGAACAGATGGATATACAAATGATATGTTTGAGTCATTAAAGGTGGCTAATATACTTCAGAAACATAAGAGAGGTATTCCAGATAGAGGATTTTCAGAAGCATCAGAATTACTCTTTGAAAACAACAAGAAAATAGCTTCAAAAATATTTGGAGAAGAAATTGGAATTTTAAAATATGGTGCGTTAGCAGATTTGGTAATTATGGATTATCGTCCATATACAAAAATAAATGATGGAAATATTAATGGCCATATGATGTTTGGAATGAGTGGAGGTATGACCGATACAACAATAATTAATGGAAAGATATTAATGAGGAATAGAAAGATGTGCTTTGTGGATGAAGAACGATTGCTCAAGGAAAGTGCAGAATCTGCAAAGGATTTATGGAGCAGGCTTTAGCTGATTAAAAATAGATGGAAGGTTGGTGATTAAAATGACGAATAAGATGATTCCAATTTCATTTGAGGAGTTGCTTGGAAAGCTTATAAGAGAATATAAGGAAAGTAAAACTTTTATGCAGGTTCCAGTAAAAAGGATTATGGATGATGTACCAATAGGGCCAGCTGCAGGCCCACATACACAGATGGCAGGAAATATAGTAGCGGCTTATGCTGCAGGAGCATCTTATTTTGAATTGAAGACAGTTCAGATATTGGAAGGTGAAGAACTTCAAATAAAAAAGCCATGTATTTATGTCGGTCATGAAGTTTTTAATACAGAATGGTCTACGGAATTGACAGTAGAAGAGGCACAGAATGAATATATTAAGGCTTATCTTTTAATAATGATATTAGCTAAAGAATTTAATCTAGGTACAAAAAATTCTATTCATTTTATTATGAGTGTTGGTTATGACTTAGAAGGAATTAAATCTCTGAAAGTGGATACATTTTTGAATAATATGATTGATGCAAGAAATACTGCTGAGTGGAAGAATGATATTGAATATGTCAAAGAGAACTTAAATTTATTTCAAAATATTAAAGAAGAATATATTGAAAATATATCGCCAAACATATGCAATACAGTTACGCTTTCAACAATGCATGGATGTAAGAGTGATGAAATTGAAAAGATTGCATTATATCTTATCAATGAAAAAAATTTAAATACATATATAAAGATGAATCCAACTCTAGCAGGAAAAGAAAAAATTCAGGAGATTTTAGCACATAAAGGATATAAAAATATACATTTCAAAAATGAGATATTTGAAAAAGATATAACTTTAGAAAATGCTGTAGAAATGATTAAGAATGTAAAAAAAGAAGCAGATAAAAAAGGAAATGAATTTGGAATTAAACTTACTAATACTTTTCCAGTAATTATTGAAAATAATGAATTAGATGGAGAAGATATGTATATGTCAGGTCCAGCATTATATCCAATTTCTATTTATGTAGCATATTTATTAGCAGAAAAATTTCAAGGGGAAATTCCTATTTCTTATTCAGGAGGAATAGATGTATCTAATATTTCTGAAATATTAGATACAGGAATTAAACCAGTTACTCTGTCTTCATTTTTATTAAAGCAGGGAGGCTATAAAAATATAACTAGGCTTGTTGAAAAAATAGATTCATGTAAGGAAAAAAAGTCAATAGATGCAGACCTTCTTAAAAAAATTTCTGAGGATGCAGAAATAAACATGAAGTATGACTGGAAGGAAACAAAAATCAGAAAGACAAATTGTAAAGAATATAGTTCATTGTGTAGTGTATGCAACAATTGTGTAGATGTGTGTCCTAATCGTGCAAATGTAAAAGTCACAATAGAGGATAAAAAATATGTGGTTCATCGTGATCGTCTCTGTAATGAATGTGGTTGCTGTACTTTTTCATGCGCAATGGGACATATCCCTTATAAAGAAAAGATTATGCTGACTGAAAATGAGAAGCAATTTGAAATATGTAATGGATCTAAAGTTTTATATATAAAAAATGAAGGAAAATATAAATTTGATGAACATACAGAGAAGATAAAAGAGTGGATAAAAAATGTAATTAAAGCAGGTTATGAGAAAGGATGTTTTTAATATGAGTTTTGAAATGATTTCTAATAAAACTAACAATAAAGAAAAACCTTCAGTAGGATTTTTAGGAAAGAAAACAGCAGAAAAGTCTAGAAGATTTCATGAAAGTTTTCCAATATATAAGAAAACTCCACTTCGAAAATTGAATAATCTTGCACATGAGTTAGGTGTTTCAGATATATATGTTAAAGATGAATCATATCGTTTTGGATTAAATGCATTCAAGGTTTTAGGAGGAAGTTTTGCAATTGGAAATTATATAGCGGAACAGCTGGGGGTTGATATTGATGAACTTCCATATGAGAAAATCATCTCAAAAGAAGTAAAAGACAAATTAGGAGATATTACTTTTATATCTGCAACAGATGGTAATCATGGAAGAGGAGTAGCCTGGACAGCAAGAGAGTTGGGACAAAAATCAATAATATATATGCCTAAAGGAAGTGTAGCAGAACGTCTTGAAAATATTAGGGCAGAAGGAGCAGATGCTTCAATTACTGATTTAAATTATGATGATGCAGTAAGACTTGCTGATAAAAATGCTAAAAAAAATGGATGGATTTTAGTACAGGATACTTCATGGACAGGCTATGAAAAAATACCAGTAAATATAATGAAAGGATATACTACAATGGCGGATGAAGCTTATGAACAGCTTGAAGGAAAAAGACCAACACATATTTTTCTTCAGGCAGGAGTTGGTTCTTTTTCAACAGCTGTTACAGGATTCTTCTCTGATGTTTATAAAGAAGATAAGCCAATAATCACAATTGTAGAACCAAATGAAGCAGCGTGTATTTTTAAAACTATAAAAGCAGATGATGGAAAGATTCATCCTGTTGCAGGAGATATGAATACAATAATGGCAGGACTTGCGTGTGGAGAGCCAGTAACTGTTGGAATTGACATATTAAGAAATTATGCAGATTATTTTATCTCATGTCCAGATTATGTAGCTGCACAGGGAATGAGAGTATTATCTTCACCAGTTATAGGAGATGAGCGTATTGTGTCAGGAGAAAGCGGAGCTGCTGGATTTGGAGCTGCATTTGAAATACTGACAAATCTAGATTTAAAAGAATTGAAGGAACGTTTAAAGATAGATGAAAATTCTGTAATCTTATTTTTTAGTACAGAAGGTGATACTGATAAAGAAAATTATAAAAAAATTGTATGGAATGGAGCTTATGCTAAATAAGGGGGAGATTTTATGTTAGAAAAAGAAAGAGAAGAATCTGTAATTAAATTATGTGAAAAATTTATAAAGGCAAGAAGTTATTCAGGAGAAGAAAATAAGGTGTCAGATGAATTAAAAGCATTTTGTGAAGCAAATGGTTTTGATGAAGTGATAATTGATAAATATGGAAATACAATAGGCAAGATAAAGGGAAACAGACCAGGAAAGAAAATTCTCTTTGATGGTCATATGGATACAGTACCTGTTGAAGATGAAAGCAAATGGACACATAACCCATTTGGTGCTGAAATATGTGATGGAAAGATGTATGGAAGAGGAACAACCGACATGAAAGGAGCGCTTGCAGCAATGGCTAATGCAGCAGCTAATTTCGTAAAAGACTGTAATAAGAATTTTGCAGGTGAGATATATGTAGCTGGAGTTGTACATGAAGAATGTTTTGAAGGAGTTGCAGCAAGGAGCATAAGTGAAATTGTAAAACCAGATTATGTAGTAATTGGAGAAGCTTCTAATTTGAATTTGAAAATTGGACAAAGAGGACGTGGAGAAATTAAGGTAGAGACATTTGGAGTTCCAGCCCATTCTGCAAATCCTGAGAAAGGTGTAAATGCAGTTTATGGAATGTGTAAAGTAGTAGATGCAATTAAAAATATTAAGGCACCTCATCATGATGTATTAGGCGATGGAATATTAGAACTTACAGATATAAAATCAAGTCCTTATCCAGGAGCATCAGTAGTTCCTGATTATTGTATGGCTACTTATGATAGAAGGCTTTTAGTGGGTGAAACAAAAGAAAGCGTAATTGAACCTATTCAAAAAGTATTAGATGAATTAATGGAAAAGGATGAAAAATTAAAAGCAAAGGTGTCTTTTGCAACAGGTGAAGAAATGTGTTATACAGGCAATAAAATTCATGGTGAACGTTTCTTCCCAGGATGGCTGTTTGATAAAAATGAACAATATATTCAGGATGTATATAAAGAACTTAACCAAATGGGATTTAAACCTGAAATAACTCAATATAATTTCTGTACAAATGGAAGCCATTATGCAGGAGAAGCAAAAATACAGACAATAGGTATGGGACCTTCTGTTGAAAGTCTTGCACATACAATTGATGAATATGTTGAGATAGATCAATTGTTAAAAGTAACTGAATGCTACTATGGAATTATGAAGGCATTATTGAAATAGGAAGAAGGGATTTATATGGCTTTGTTGATAAAAAATGCAAAGATTATAGATGGCAGTGGAAATAAAGCTTATGATGGAGCAGTTTATATAGAAAAAGAAAAGATTGAAAAGATATTAACTGGAAAAAATGAGATTCAGAAATTTGAAGACAAAGCAAATAAGATAATAAATGCAGATGGATTAATATGTGCACCAGGTTTTATTGATACTCATAGTCATAGTGATCTGGAAGTGTTATCTAAGCCACAGCTTCTTCCTAAACTGCATCAAGGAATAACAACAGAAGTATTGGGGCAGGATGGAGTGTCCATGGCTCCGCTTCCTATTCAATATATCGAACCATGGAAAAAGAATATTGCTGGACTAGATGGGAAAAATGATGATATTGACTGGACTTATAAAGATTCAGAACATTATTTAAACATGATAGAAAAAGTGAAGCCAGCGTTAAATGAATGTTATCTTCTTCCTCATGGAAATGTAAGAATGGAAGCAATGGGCTTGGAAGACAGAGAAGCTACAAAAGAAGAGATTCAAAAGATGTGCGAGATTACAAGAAGAGAAATGGAAGCTGGATGTGTAGGTTTATCTTCTGGCTTAATATATATGCCATGTGCATATTCAAAAACTGAAGAAATTATTGAAATGTGCAAGGTTGTAAAAGAATATAATGGACTTTTTGTAGTTCATCAGAGAAGTGAAGCAGATACTATTTTAGATTCTATGGAGGAAATTGTTAGAATCGGGAAAGAGTCTGGTGTACATATTCATTTTTCACATTTTAAAGTATGTGGAAAGATTAATTGGGATAAACTGGATGAAATGTTTGAAATTTTAGATGATGCAGAAAAGGAAAATATAGAAGTATCATTTGATCAATATCCTTATATAGCAGGAAGTACAATGCTTGGAGTAATACTTCCACCATGGGTGCATGATGGAGGAACAGATAAATTAGTTGAACGTTTAAAAGATGAGGAATTACGAAGAAAAATGAAAAAAGATATTATTGATGGAATTCCAGGCTGGGATAATTTTATTCAATTTGCAGGAACAGAGGGGATTTATATAACAAGTGTTGTTTCTGAAAAAAATCAGGATGTAGTTGGATTAAGCCTTGATGAATTAGGAGAAAAGAGAGGCAAAGAAGCATTAGATGCTACATTTGATCTGCTTCTTGAAGAGAAAAATGCTGTGGGAATGGTTGACTTTTATGGAGTTGAAGAACATGTAAAAAGAATTATAAAACGCCCTGAAATGAATGCGTGTACTGATGGACTTTTAGCTGGGAAACCACATCCAAGGGTATATGGATCTTTTCCAAGAATACTTGGAAAATATGTAAGAGAAGAAAAAGTTATTTCCTTGGAAGAAGCAGTATATAAAATGACTGGAAAGGCAGCAAAAGCATTTAATATGAAAAATCGTGGATTTATAAAGGAAGGATATTTTGCAGATATAACAATTTTTAATCCAGAAACAATAATTGATAAGGGAACTTTTACAGAACCTGAACAATATCCAGAAGGAATTGAATATGTTCTGGTAAATGGAGAAGTGGCTTTAGAAAAGGGAAAGGTATCAGAAGATAGAAATGGAAAAATAATACGTAGGAAATAGAAGGGAGGTATAATGAATGTACAGTTTTATCATAAATGGGCAGAAGTACTCCACAGAAAAAGATATGAATTTTTTAGAATATTTAAGAGAGGAATTAGATATTACATCAGTAAAAAATGGATGTGGTGAAGGAGCATGTGGTGCCTGTACTCTTTTAGTTGATGGAAGAAAAATGAGAGCATGCATACTAACAACTGCTAGAGCTGATAATAAGGAAATTATAACCGTAGAAGGTCTTACCCAAATGGAAAAAGATATATATGAATATTCATTTTCAAAAGTAGGTGCAGTTCAATGCGGATTCTGTATTCCAGGAATGATAATAAGTGCAAAATCATTGCTAGATAGTAATCTTAATCCTACAGAAAAAGATATATGTCAGGCTATAAAGGGAAATATATGCCGTTGTACAGGGTATAGAAAAATTATAAAAGCTATTTTTTTAGCAGCAAAATGTTTTAAGGGAGAGGAAAAACCAATTTTAAATGAAGTAGAAGGATATGTTGGAGAAAGAAGTGTACGTCCTGATGCTAAAGATAAAATCCTTGGAACAGGAAAATTTGCAGATGATTTAAAAGTAGAAGGAATGGCATATGGAAGTGCATTACGTACTAAATATCCAAGAGCTTTGGTAAAATCAATAAACATAGAAAAAGCGCTAGAACATCCAGATGTTATAAAAATAGTATTAGCAGAGGACATACCTGGAAATAGAATCCTTGGACATTTAACTAAGGATTGGCCTGCTTTGATTGCAACAGGTGAGGAAACACGTTATTTAGGAGATGCAGTTGCGCTTGTTGCTGCAAAAACAAAGAAATCATTAAAAGAGATAAAAGATCTTATAGAAGTAGAATATGAAGAAAGAATACCTGTTTTTGATCCTAAAGAATCTATGAATTTACATAATTATAAGATTCATGAAGAAGGAAATGTCTATAAAGTTGAACATATTAAAAGAGGAAATGTTGATAAAGCTTTAAAGGAATCTGCTTATGTAGTGACAAATACTTATAAAACTCCAGCACAGGAACATGCATTTTTAGAACCTGAAAGTGCTTTGGCAGTTCCTGAAGGTGACACTCTTACTGTTTATACAGCAGGACAATCTATATATGATGAGTATAGGGAAATACAAAGACTTCTTGGAATTCCAAAAGAAAAATTAAGAATTAAAAGTGCATATGTAGGAGGTGGATTTGGAGGAAAAGAAGATATGAGCGTACAGCATCATGCTGCATTACTTGCATATCTTGCTAAAGTTCCTGTAAAAGTAACTCTTACAAGACAAGAAAGTATGCTGGTTCATCCAAAGCGTCATCCAATGGAAATGGAATTGACAACAGGATGTGATAAAGAAGGAAAACTTACTGCTATGAAATTGCGTCTTATAAGTGATACTGGTGCTTATGCATCATTAGGGGGACCTGTACTTCAAAGAGCATGCACTCATGCAGCTGGACCATATAATTATCAAAATATAGATATAATAGGAACTGCTGTATATACAAATAATGTACCAGCAGGTGCATTTCGTGGATTTGGTGTAACTCAGACAATATTTGCAACTGAATGTAATCTTAATAAACTTTCAGAAATGTCAGGGATTGATCCTTATAAAATACGTTATTTAAATGCGTTAAGACCGGGACAAGTTTTACCTAATGGTCAAATTGCAGATGAAGGAACAGCAATTGTAGAAACATTGGAAGCAGTAAAAGATAGTTATTATGCTAATGAGAAAAATGCAGGAATTGCATGTGCAATAAAAAATGCTGGTTTAGGTGTTGGTGTGCCAGATACTGGACGAGTGAAATTAAAAATAGTAAATGGAAAAGTAAGTTTAAGAACAAGTGCAGCATGCATGGGACAAGGAATAGCTTCAATTGTAAGAACAATATGCTGTGAAACAACAGGATTAAAAGCAAAAGATGTGATAATAGAGTCTCCAGACACAGCTATAACTCCTGATTCAGGAACAAGTACAGCTTCTCGTCAAACTGTTATTACAGGTGAAACAACAAGAAGAGTTTCATTAAAATTAAAAGCGGATCTTAAAAATCATACATTAAAAGAACTTGAAGGTAATGAATATTATGATGAATTTGTAGCAGTAACTGATCCAATGGGATCAGATAAACCAAATCCGGTAAGTCATATTGCTTATGGCTATGCTACTCAAGTCGTAATTTTAAATAATAATGGAAAAATTAGTAAGGTTATTGCAGCACATGATGTTGGAAGAGCTATAAATCCATTAAATGTAGAAGGCCAAATTGAAGGCGGAGTTGTTATGGGAATGGGATATGCGTTGACTGAAAATCTGAAAATAGTTGATGGAAGACCAACTGCAAAGTTTGGAACATTGGGATTGATGAGAGCAACTGATGTACCAGAAATTAAGACAATTATTATTGAAAAGAATAAATCAAAATTAGCTTATGGAGCAAAGGGCGTAGGAGAAATTACATTGGTTCCAACAGCACCTGCTGTGCAAGGTGCTTATTATAAAAGAGATGGAATTTTTCGTACATCGCTCCCTTTAAAAAATACAGCATATAGTAAATAAAATAATAAATATTTAAATACTTGCTATGAAATAAGTTATAAAAGATAGGGCAGGGGGAATTTATATGAAGATAGGAGCGGTAATAGTTGCCGCAGGAATGTCATCTCGTATGAATGATTTTAAGCCGATGATGAAGATTGATTCAATAACAATTCTAAGCAGAGTAATATCTACACTGAAATGTGCAGGAGCAGAAATAATTGTTGTAATAACAGGCTTTCAATCAGAAATATTGAATGAACATTTATCAGGTAAAAATGTAGTATGTATATATAATGAAAAGTATGAGACTACTGAAATGTTTGATTCAGCAAAAATAGGCTTTACCTATCTGGTTGATAAATGTGATAAAATTTTATTTACGCCTGCTGATATTCCACTATTTTCAATAGATACAGTAAAAAAGATTATAAATTCTGAAGGGATGGTAGTAAAACCTATATATAAAGGAAGAGGAGGACATCCTATATTATTAGATACAAAAATAGTTCAGTTCATACTATCTTATAATGGATCAGGTGGTTTGAAAAATGCATTACTTGAAACAAATGCAGAAATAATGAGAATTGAAGTTGATGATATAGGAATACTATTGGATGCAGATACTCAGGAAGATTTTAAAAGATTATTAGAATATAATAAAGAAAAAATATCTCATCAATAAACTGACACTAAAATTACATTTAATAAGTACAAATTCAATATATATTCTAATAACAAAATTTATATTAAAGCTATAAAATTGAGAACATAGTTTTATTGAGAAGTTCAGTTACTAAGAAATTATAGGAAAATAAATGAAGGTTTATGATATAATGTAATAAATAATAATTTGTTTGGAGATGTGTAGTTATGAGAATATTAGCTGTGGAAAAATTCCATATAAAGTCTGCTAAATAGTTGATGATGCTTTATATGGAGTAGCAGTAATTATCATCGATGTTAATTCAGAGAATAGGCAGACTTTATATCCTTAATATTAAATAATTGAGGAGTGGAGTTTATATGAAATATGTAAATGCATCTGAAATACTTCCAAAGGAGCTTATTTCTGAAATACAAAAATATGTAGAAGGTAATATAATATATATCCCTAATAAAGAAGGAAAAAGAGTGGGATGGGGAGAAAAGAATGGTACTAAAAACAAATGTAGAGAAAGAAATGATGAAATACGAACTAAGTATAAAAATGGTAATTCATTAGATGAGCTTTCAGATATATATTATCTGTCTATTGAAACTATAAAGAAAATAATATATTCAAGCTAAACATAAAAGGGCTGTTGTATTAAAAGAAATTAACTTTTGTACAGCAGCCTTCTGTAGTTTTTTGTTATAAAAATTTTAGGCATATCAATTTTGTATCTTAAGGACTTAAAATATTATTGTAAACAATGTTAACTTAAAAATTTATATAATCCATTTTAACTAATGTATAAAAAATTTGAAGAGTTAGCATTTGAAATGTTAGTTAAAAGAGTTTGTAAAATTTGAATTAATATATATTGTAATTAATAATGTACAATTTAGAATTTACAATTAAGATTGAAATCCTTTCAATATTTTTGATATTTCATGCATCAGGTAAATTTTGAATGTAATTTTAATCTTATAACATATATATAATTATTTTAAGGAGGAATAAAATGAATTATAAAATTGTTGATATGGAAAAATATTATAGAAAGGGAGTGTTTCGTCATTTCTCAGAAGACTGTAAATGTTCAGTATCAATGACTTGTAGAATTGATGTAACAAAACTTGTAGAATATTCTAAGAATTCAGGAACAAAGTTTTATATAAATTTTTTATATGTACTTTCAAAAGTATTGAATTCAAGAGAAGATTACAGGATGTCATATTTATATAAGACTGATGAGCTTATTGTATATGACAAGATTAATCCAACTCAATATATATTCTATGAAGATACTGAAACATGTACACCAGTTTATACAGAATATTTTGATGATTATGAGGTATTTTATAAATCATGTGAACAAGATATACAGAAGGCAAAGGAAACAAGAAAGTATGGATTAGATATGGAAAACCATCCAAACTGGTTTGATGCATCATATATTTCATGGCTTTCATATGATTCGCTTAATATAGAACTCCCAGATGGATATTTATATTTTATGCCAATAGTAAACTGGGGAAGATATAGGAAGGAAGACGAAAGATATGTGATGCCTGTTAGTGTGAGAATGAATCATGCGATAGCTGATGGATATCTTATTTCTAAGGTATTCAGATTACTTGAAAAAGAAATACCATTATTGAAAAAATAAATGTATGTTTTATTTATTGGAAATAATTAATATGATGATTTTGGTTTAAATACTTTACTTTTTTGAGAAGTAAATGTTAAATAGATATTTAAATATTGTAGCTACAATTCTTTAATATGACATTTCTATTTTTTATCTTTTGAAATAAAAATAATGGCAATTACAAATATGATGCAAAAATTAAACATTATAGCCTTGAATTTAAATATTTTATATGTTATCATTAACAAGTATCAAAACAATGGAATTTGTTTAATTGTTGTGATAAAAGATATGTTATTGACATAAGATATATATAAATATTTTAGAGCAATGCAATGTTATTATGGTCTGACGTTCACTGGGAGCGAGACTTTTTCTTAAAAGATTTAAGAAAATAGTTTGGAGGTTCAATCCCTCTTCATTCCGCCATTGCCACGCTAGATGGGGAGTTAGCGGTGCCCTGTAACCTGCAATCCGCTATAGCAGGATTGAATTCCTTGCTTAGGTATCAATAATTTGTAGTCGACTTTTGTAAGTGGTGTTGATGATCGGGTCCCACGCAATGGAAGCCCATGAACCTCGTCAGGTCTGGAAGGAAGCAGCGATAAGTGGTCACTTTCATGTGCCGTGGATCAATCTGGTCTGAGCTAACTGCAGAAGTAACGTGCAGAAAGTTGATAACAACGCAAGGTGCGTGGTTTATTAATTAATGATTCTTCATGCTTAATATGAAGAAATTTTTACTGAATTAAATAGGTTATTCTTCAATAGGATTAACAATATAGGACACAATCAATAGGATAAGAAAATGAGGGGATTTCATGTAAATGAAATACCCTCATTTTCTTTTTCTGAAATTTAATTAAAGCCGATATATGAAATGCTTAGTTCATATATCGGCATATATTATTTTCTTATGAAATTTATAAAAGAAAATTCAATTCCACTTTTTTCATCAGTTATTTTATCTGATTCATAATCTTTAATAAATTTAGAGAAATCTATTTCAGGAAAGAAAGTGTCACCTTCAAAAGATTTATGAACTCTAGTAATATAAAGCTTGTTGCAGTGTGGCAGTAGCTGTCTGTAAATTTCGGCACCACCAATAACAAAGATTTCTTCCTCTGAATTTTCATGCTCCTTTATAAATGAATCTAAATCAGTAATTGTAGAAACCTGATTAGAACCAACAGAATAATTATTATCATGCGTAATTATTACGTGTTTTCTGTTAGGAAGTACTCCAGGAAGTGATTCAAAAGTTTTTCTTCCCATAAGCATTGTATGTCCTGAAGTAATAGATTTGAATCTTTTCAGATCTTCTGAAAGATGCCATATTAATTTGTTATTTTTACCGATTACATTTTCATCAGCAACAGCTACGATTAATGAAAACATATATAGCCCTCCTTAAATTTAATATGAATTAAACCGATACTGGCATTTTTATTGATTCATGATGCTTGTAATCAACAAGTTTTATATCATCTGGTGTAAAGTCGTAGAAATTTTTGATTTCTGGATTAATCCAAAGCTTTGGAGCATCATAACTATCATCTTTTCTAGTTAATTGAGTCTTCATTCCTTCAACTTGATTTTCATAAATGTGAGCATTATTTACTACATGTGTAAATAATCCTGGCTTAAGTCCTGTGACTTGAGCTAATAAGTGTACTAAAACTGCATATTGGCTGGTATTGAAAGGAACTCCAAGTGGCCAGTCACCACTACGCTGTACAAGCATACAGTTAAGTCTTCCATCAGTTACATCCCACATAGTTGCCCAACAACAAGGGTACAATGCACCACTATCAAGATAATCCCATTGCCATAAGTTAAGCATCATTCTTCTGTCTTGAGGATTATTTTTTAATGCATCAATTAATTTGTCAATTTGGTTGAACTTCTTAACAACCCATCCGTAAGATGTACCTATAGTACCATCTTCCATTTCCCATTCATCCCATATATGGACATTTTGTTCCTGTAATTCTTTAACACTGTTTGATTGATCTTTGAATATCCATAAAAGTTCTTTTACAGCAGTTTTAAATGCAACAAATTTTGTTGTTAAAATAGGAAATTCTTTTTCTAAGTTAAACTGCATTATTTGATGAGGCAGCTTATAAGTAGGCATACCAGTTCTATTGTTATCGTAATAGCCGTTTTCTAATATATCTTTAGCAATTGATAAATATTTATCATCATAAGTACTCATTAATATAAATTCCTCCATTTAATATATAGTGTACATTTATTGTATCATATACTTGAAAGCAAAAAATCATTCCTAATTATATTAATAACAAATTTATTTAATTATTAGAGAAAAATACTTGGAAAATTATAAAAATATACTATATTATTTAGATGATTAAGCTATCTCTAAATTCGATTTCTGTTCCTTCTGGAGCTTTTACTTTAAAAAGATATCCATCTTCGACTTTATATATTTCTTTTTCATTTTTTATTTTAAAATTTGAATAGCCGCATTTTTTTATATTTTCATATTCTGAATGAATATCATCAACATAAAAGCACATATGAACAATTCCTTCATTTAAAGTATTATATTCATTTAATGTGGTATTATTTTTAGATGTTTGCAGTTCAATCATAAAATTTTCACATTTGAGCCAAGTGTTATATTCTCGATTATGAAAATTTTTAGTTTCATGAATAATTTCAAAATCGAGTATTTTTGTATAAAAATCCAGTGATTCATGATATTTGTTTGTTTGGATACATACATGATGAATAATTTTCTTTGACATAATTGAAGAAATCTCTCCTTTAAAGATTATTTATAAAAGTAAAAGTAATTATACTAAGATATTATTTTAATTTTAACTGAAATAAATACATAAATTCAATTATTTATAGATATTTTGAATTGAAGTATCAGTAGTGTATAATAAGGATATATTTAAGATAAATAGAGAGGTGACATGCCTTTGGGTTATACAGCATTATATAGAGAATGGAGACCAAAAACTTTTGATGATGTAGTTGGTCAGGAACACATAACTACAACATTAAAAAATGAAATCATAAATGACAGGGTAGCACATGCATATCTTTTTTGTGGAACAAGAGGTACAGGTAAGACATCTACTGCAAAAGTAATGGCTAAAGCTCTAAATTGTCTTAATCTACAAGATGGAGAGCCATGTAATAAGTGTGAAATGTGCAGGAAAATAAATGAAGGATTAGCTATAGATGTAACTGAACTGGATGCAGCATCTAATAATAAAGTTGAAGATATAAGGACACTTATAGATGATACAAAATATCCACCTCAAGAGGCAAAATATAAAGTTTATATTTTAGATGAAGTACATATGCTTAGTATTTCTGCTGTTAATGCATTTTTAAAAACTTTAGAAGAACCTCCTGCTAACGTGGTTTTTATACTTGCAACAACAGATCCTCAGAAACTTCCAATAACAATCCTTTCAAGATGTCAAAGATTTGACTTTAAAAGAATTAATCATAAAGAAATATCTGATAGATTGAGAAAAATTACAGAGGCTCAGAATGTTCAATGTGAAGAAAAGAGTCTGGATCTTATTGCAAGGGTATGCGATGGTGCGATGAGAGATGCTTTAAGTATTTTAGATCAGGCTATTGCAATGGGTGAGAATGAGATAAATTATACAGATCTTGTAGGTATTCTTGGATTAGTTACTAATGAATATTTATTTAATATTACTGATTCAATAATAGAAAAAAATATAGAAAAATCAATGATTATAGTTGATAAACTTGTATATTCGGGAAAAGATATACAGTTGTTTATAAAAGATTTGATAGCTCATTTTAGAAATCTTCTTATGATAAAAGTTACTACTAATCCAGAAGAAGTTTTGGATATGTCCCTTGAAAATATTACATTGATGAGGGAACAGGGACGAAAAATACGTGTGGAAGAAATAATGAGAGATATCAGAATTCTTCAAGAAGCAGAAGTTACTTCTAAAATGAGCAAACAAAGCAGATTATATTTGGAATTATCTATAATAAAAATGTGCAAAATAGAATATGATACATCAAATGAAGTTATTTTAACAAGAATAAATAGATTAGAAGAAAATTTGAAAAATGGATCAATTCAAATTGTAAAAGGCGAATCAAATGAGAAAAATGAAATAGTACGGGATAATGTAAATGACACAATATCAAGAGTGCATAAAAAAGCGGATGATAAAGCAAAAGTTCCAGAAGCAGATTTTAGTGAAGGCTTTAATAAAGATTCAAAACTTACTATTGATGATGTGGCAAGGTCATGGACTGAGATATTGGAGATGTTTAAATCTATGAGGGCAAGGGTAATTCATGCGTCTTTACTTACAGGAAAACCTTATTCTTTTAAAAATGGAATTGTTACAATAGGTTTTAATGAACTATATTCTAAAAGTAAGCCTAGACTTGAAAATCCTGATTTTAAGCCAGTAGTAAATGAAGTATTTTCTAAAGTTTTAGGGGAAAAAGTAATAGTTAATTATACTCTTATAGAAGAAAAAGAAGATATAATAAATAATGAACAGATGATTAAAAGTAAAATAGATGGAATACCATTTGAAGTATACGATGAATAGTGAAATTTATGTGAAACTTGTTTATTATCTGAAGATGTTTTATAATAAAAAAATGATATTTAAAGAATGAAGAGGAGGATTTTTTATGGCAAGAGGTGGATTCCCAGGAGGTTTTGGCGGCGGAAACATGAATAATCTTATGAAACAGGCTCAAAAACTTCAAAAGCAAATGGAAGATATGCAGAAAGAAATCGAAAGCAAAGAATTTGAAGCATCTGTAGGTGGCGGAGCTGTAGTAGTTAAGGTAACTGGAAAGAAGGAAGTATCTGCTATAAACATAAAACCAGAAGTTGTAGATCCAGATGATGTTGAAATGCTTGAAGATTTAGTGCTAAGTGCTGTTAATGAAGCAATGAAGAAAGCTGATGAAGAAACTTCAAGTAAAATGGGTAAATTAACTGGTGGAATGGGTGGACTATTCTAATTGGTTTTAATTGGTTGAATATGGCATACAGGAATGTTGGATTATCCATCAGCTTGTATGCTTTTTTAAATGAAAGATTGTAATTTGATTAATAATAATAGATAATTTAAGAAAATTAAAAAATTATATTATCATATATAGATTCTAATTAGCAATGAACAATAAATGATGAAATCTTTTCAAGATTTCTTTAATTATTATGTAGTTTTATTATTGAAATATATAGAGTAATTTGATAGTTGCATATGAACAATAAAAATAAATGTGTAAAGTATAATTAGGAATAAAAGGAGATATTAGAAATTATGATGGAATTTTATCCAGTAGCCATAGAAAAATTAATAGAAGAATTTGCAAAGCTTCCAAGTATAGGAAAGAAGACAGCACAAAGACTGACACTCCATGTATTAAATCTTCCTGAAGATGAAGTGAAAGAATTTGCAAATGCTTTAGTAAAAGCACGAGGAACAATAAAATATTGTTCTGTATGTGGAAATTTTACAGATTCAGATCCATGTTCTTTATGTTCAAATCCAAATAGAGATAAAGGAACGATTTGTGTTGTTGAGCAGCCAAAAGATATTATGACCATGGAAAAAGTGAAAGAATATAATGGTGTCTATCATGTGCTTCATGGAAATATATCACCAATGCAGGGAAGAGGACCTCAGGATATAAGAATAAGAGAGCTTGTAGCTAGAATGAATTCTGACATAAAAGAAGTTATATTAGCTACTAATCCTAATATTGAAGGAGAAGCTACAGCAATGTATATTTCAAAGGTATTAAAACCCTTAGATGTAAAAGTGACAAGAATTGCAGCAGGAATACCAGTAGGCGGAGATCTTGAATATGCTGACGAAGTTACTTTATCAAAAGCTCTTGAAGGAAGAAAAGAAATATAAATAATGGAATCCAAAGAGGGTCTTTGGATTCCTAGAAAAAGGTGTTACATAGATGGGAGTTAGAAGTTTTTGTTTGACATGAGTGAAAAGCTTCTTATACTCATATTATATTAATATATTAATAATTTGTTACAAGGTAGATAAAATTTAATAATAGATATTTATTAAATTTTATTTAAGGCATGCATAAATAATTCCAAAAATGGATAAAATTATAATAAGAACTTTTTTGGAGGGATTTATGTGAACAGAAAAAAGATTCTAAAATATGTATTAAATGACACAGATTCATCCCGATTTTATGAAAATCTTCTGCAGGAAATGGAAGAAGCAAAAAAAGAAATTAATGCAGCACGCAGTATGTTTAATAATGTCAGTGATGAGACACTTATAGAAGTTGCCATTTATTCAGAAAATGTAGCAAGAAAAAGATATGATTATTTGTTATCAATAGCGAGATCTATGGATATTCAAGTCGGATATGATTATATATATGAAAAAAATTTAAAAGTAGTTGAATAAATAGAAAAAATATATCAGGAGTTAATTATGAGTGAACAATATATTTTATATGGCTTAATAGGAATTGTTGTTTTATTTCTTTTAATAAAACTTTTAAAATGGCCATTAAAAATACTTATAAATGGGATAGCAGGAGTTATTTTATTATATATAGTTAATATTATAACTTCTAATCTAGGGATAATTGGTCTTAATACAAGCTTCACATTACCAATCAATCCCATAACGGCGTTGATTGCAGGTTTTTTAGGTATTCCTGGAGTTGTAGTTATAGCATTAATTGTATTATTTTTATAAGTTGAAATTTTAATTATACTTGTCTACAATAAGGTTTTATATATGTTTTATATTAATACAAATATTTTGTTTATTAAGTATAAATATATGTTAAAAAACCTTTTTGTTGGACAAGTATTTTTTGTTTAGTATAAATTTTCTAAAAATATATATTTTTAGTTTGTTATATGGATTATTATAATATAATATGTAATAGGTGGAATTTTGATATGAAGTATGATAGTTTTTTATATATATTACAATTAATAATGAACATTTAATAATTTATAATGAATAAAGGACGAAATCTTTTTAAGATTTTTTTGATATTTCATTGATGAGATAAATTTTAAATGCAGTTTTATCTTGTAATATATGGATTTATTGTTTTACATAATTAAAATCAACAAGAGAAGATAAAGTTAAAAAACTTATTAAGTGTTATATGAATGACATTTTATTAAATAATGAAGTAAAAAGGGGAAAAAGCAGTGAAAAGGTCGTATATTAGAAAAATAATTTTTGGTATTTTTATGAGTTTTACAATTTCTATACCTGTTTCTGCAGAATGGAATAAAGAAAGTGACAAATGGATTTGGATGGAAAATGGACAAAAAATTAATGGATGGAAACAGGTAGATAATAAATGGTATCATTTTGATGAAAATGGTTATATGAATACAGGGTGGTTTAAAGATAATGACAAATGGTATCGATTTAACAATGATGGAGAAATGAGTACTGGATGGGAATTAATTAATGATAAGTGGTATTACTTTAATAATTCTGGAGTAATGCAGACGGACTGGGTTCAAGATAATGAAAAGTGGTATTATATGTCTAGTGGCGGAAACATGGATACTGGATGGGTTCAAATAAATGGAGAATGGTATATGTTTGATGACAGTGGTATCATGAAAACTGGATGGATTGATGATAATGGAACATGGTACTATGCAGGGATAAATGGAAAATTGGAAAAAGGTGAATTAAGTATTGATGGAAAGGTCTATAAATTTTCAGAAGGTGGAGCTCTTATAAGTGAAAATGAAACTAATTCTGATAAAGAAACAATAATTGATTCCAAAGAAGACTATACAATTACTGGATATGTTAATACTAATAGTGGCATTTTAAATGTGCGTTCAGATTCAGATGTGAATTCAGCTGTTTTAGGAAAACTTCCAAGAGGAACTGAAATTATTATTACAGGAGAAAGAAAAAATGGATTTTATCCTATTAAATTTAACAACATGACAGCATGGGTAAGTGCTGATTGGATAAGTTTTGATAAACCAGTAGATAATAATGAATCCTTTTTTAATTCTTCAAGTGAAACAAATAAAGACACAGTTGTGGACAGAAAGGAATCTGAGGAAAATAGTATTGAAAATAATGACAAGGATAAACCTAAAGAGAATATTAAAGTTACTTTAGGAGGAATCAGAACTACAGAACCAGATAAAAATGATATACATTATTATTCTGATTCAAATATATTCTATAAAGTAAGATTATCTCCTCCATTTTTTAAGAGTACAGGTGAACAAATTAAGGGAAATTGTACATGGTATGCATGGGGACGTATATGGGAGTTAACAGGAAAGCAACCGACTGAAGCCAATCTTATAGGCAATGCATATGAATGGTGGAATGCAAACTTAAAAAGTGGGAAATATAGATATGGTTCTGAACCTAAAGTGGGAGCTATTGCAGTATGGAAAGCAGATCTTCCAGGATCAGGTGGATTTGGACATGTTGCTGTGGTAGAAAAAGTAGATAATGATAAAGTGTATATATCCGAATCTGCATGGCATGGAGAATGTTTTAATTATCAAGAAATATATTCTAAAGAATATTTGTATGGATACATATATATTGATGAACCTAACTATTAAGATTTGTTGACATTCAAGAACTTTGAGTTAAGATTTAATGTAGCAGTATAATTTTTAAGGAGTAGTGATAATTATGGCAGCAGGAAATGGAGTAAACTGTAGCGACTGTGTGGAATTAAAGAAAGGAAACTGTAATGGAAAAGATTTAACTTGTCTGTGTTATAGATGTCCTAGAAAATTGGCTCAATGTATGTGCGTAAAATATTGCAGAGAAACAGAATCTGTATTATATTTTGATGATGATAAAATGTACGATTAAATTAAAAGCACTAGAAAAAATATTTCTAGTGCTTTTAATTTATCAATGAAAATATGAAAAAAATGTATTAATAAATAAAAATATGTATTTTCATATTTTTAAGGTATTTGGGATTTAAAAAATAAGTCGATAAAGTTTTAGGGCAAAGAATAACATATCAATGAAAAATAGAAATAATTTTATTGATATGTTATTCCTAATCATATAAAATATGTTATAATAGTTATAAAATATAAAAATTGGGGGGCAATTTTCATGTCAAGAGTTTATAATTTTGCAGCAGGACCTGCTGTATTACCAGAAGAGGTTTTAAAAGAAGCTGCAGAAGAAATGTTAGATTATAAGGGGACTGGAATGTCAGTAATGGAAATGAGTCATCGTTCCAAAGCATTCGAAGAAATTATTCAAGATGCAGAAAAAGATTTAAGAGAATTAATGAACATTCCTGATAATTACAAAGTATTATTTCTTCAAGGTGGTGGATCAACACAATTTGCAATGGTTCCAATGAACTTGATGAAGAATAAAGTTGCAGATTACATCATAACAGGGCAATGGGCAAAAAAAGCAGCAGCTGAAGCAGAAAAATATGGTAAGGTAAATAGAATAGCATCTTCAGCTGATAAGACATTTACTTATATTCCAGATTTAAAGAATTTAAAAATTAGTGATGATGCAGATTATGTATACATCTGTCACAACAATACAATTTACGGAACTACATATCATGATCTTCCAGATACTAAAGGAAAGATATTAGTTGCAGATATGTCATCAGACATATTATCACAACCAGTTGATGTTACTAAATATGGATTGATTTTTGCTGGAGTTCAAAAGAACATTGGACCAGCTGGTACTGTAGTTGTAATTATTCGTGAAGATTTAATTACAGAAGATGTACTTGAAGGAACACCAACAATGTTAACATATAAGACACATGCAGATGCAAAATCTTTATATAATACTCCACCAGCATATGGTATTTATATATGCGGAAAAGTATTCAAGCATCTTAAGAAATTAGGTGGTCTTGAAGTTATGAAGAAGAGAAATGAAGAAAAAGCTAAAATTCTTTATGATTTCTTAGATCAAAGTGAATTATTTAAAGGAACAGTTGTAAAAGAAGACCGTTCATTAATGAATGTTCCATTTGTAACTGGAAATGAAGAATTAGATGCTAAATTTGTAGCAGAAGCTAAAAAAGCCGGAATTGAAAATATTAAGGGACACAGAACAGTTGGTGGAATGAGAGCTAGTATATACAATGCAATGCCAATAGAAGGTGTAAAATACTTAGTTGAATTTATGAAGAAGTTTGAAGCAGAAAATAAATAGTTTAAGATAAATATTGGACAATGATGTTAAGAAGTGAAATTCTATTAGTCATGTTCTGATAGAATTCTTTCATTGTTTGGGGAAATTTACATGAA
This sequence comes from uncultured Clostridium sp., assembly GCF_934754915.1. Classification (GTDB taxonomy): domain Bacteria; phylum Bacillota; class Clostridia; order Clostridiales; family Clostridiaceae; genus Clostridium. Next base: position 6,679 of record NZ_CAKVKB010000011.1, on the reverse strand, counting down.
AGAAAAAGATAAGATTATTACAAGAATCTGATAAGCATAATATCAAGGGGGATTTAGTTAAAATGGTTAGAGTATTAACAAACGATGGTTTACAAGCAGCATCAATTGAAGCATTAAAAGCTTTAGGTGTTGAAGTTGTTAACGAACATATTGAACAAGATGTATTAGGTGAAAAATTAAAGGATTTTGATGCAGTTGTTATAAGATCAGCTACAAAGCTTACTGCTGATGTTTTCAATGCAGAAAAAGGCGGAAAATTAAAGTTAGCTATAAGAGCAGGTGTTGGTGTTGATAATATAGATATACCAGCAGGTAATGAAGTAGGAGTAACTACAAAGAATACTCCAGCTGCAAGCTCAAATTCAGTTGCAGAACTTGCTTTAGCTCATATGTTTGCACTTGCAAGATTTGTAGGAATATCAAACTACACAATGAGAAATGGTGAATGGAATAAAAAGAAATACCAAGGAACTGAAATTTTAGGTAAGACTTTAGGTATCATTGGTATGGGTAGAATTGGACAATCCTTAGCAAAGAAAGCTGAAGCTTTAGGAATGAAGGTTGTATATACTGATTTATTTGGAAAGAATGATTCATTAGCATATGATTTCTTATCATTAGAAGATTTATTAAAGACTTCAGATTTCGTTTCTCTTCATGTTCCATATGATAAGAAAGCTGGATCATTAATTGGAAAGAAAGAATTAGAATTAATGAAGAATACTGCATTCTTAATTGACTGTGCAAGAGGTAAAGTTGTTGAAGAAGCAGCATTAGAAGAAGCTCTTAATAATGGAGTGATTGCTGGTGCAGGTCTTGATGTTTTTGAAGAAGAACCAACAAAGAATACTTCATTAGTTAATAATGCAAAGGTAAGTGTAACTCCTCATATTGGAGCTGCTACTAATGAAGCACAGACTAGAATTGGTGAAGAAGTAGTATCAATAATAAAAGAATTTTTTAACTTATAATATTAAGTAAGTTTTCAGCTCAGAGAGTGTACTTACAAAAGTCTGCTCTTCTGAGCTTTAATAAGTAGAAGAAAATAGATGTAAGATAAAATATAATTATTATGTATCATTTATTTTACATATAGAATATATATTAATTATAGGATTAATTATTAAAGATAATTATCATGTATTGAATTGAGAAATTCAGAATTGATAATATTCATATAGAACAGGAGGAGTTTCTAATGGCAATAGTTAGACCATTTAAAGGTATAAGACCTATCAGTGAATTAGCATCAAAAATAGCTGCATTACCTTATGATGTTATGAACAGCGAAGAAGCGAGAGAAATGGTTGTAGGAAATCCATATTCATTTCTTCATGTTGATAGAGCTGAAATTGATTTAGATCCATCAATTGATGTTCATGATAAAAAGGTTTATGAAAAAGCTAGAGAAAATCTTGATAGAATGATTAATGATGGAGAATATATTCAGGATGAACATCCATGTTTATATATTTATAGACAAATAATGAATGGAAGAGCACAGACTGGTATTGTATTTTGTGCATCAATAGATGATTATATGAACAATATAATAAAGAAACATGAATTTACAAGAGCCGATAAGGAACAAGATAGAATAAATCATGTTGATTACTGTGATGCTAATACAGGTCCAATATTCTTAACTTATAAAGAAGAACAAATTGCTTCAGAAATTATTGAAGCATGGATCGAAAATGAAAGTAAAAGAAAACCAGTATATAATTTTGTAGCTGAAGATGGAATTCAACACATTGTATGGGTGATAGATAATGAAATAATAATAAGTGAATTGGTTGATTTATTTAAAGAAGTAGATTACTTATATATTGCAGATGGACATCATAGGTCAGCATCAGCTGTAAAGGTTGGATTAAAGAGAAGAGAAGAACATCCAGATTATACTGGAGATGAGGAATTTAACTATTTCTTAGCAGTTGCATTCCCTGATAATGATTTAATGGTAATGGACTATAACAGAGTAGTTAAGGACTTAAATGGATTGACAAAAGAAGAATTCTTAAACAAATTAGAGGATAAATTTATAATAAGCAAGTCTGAAGAAAATGCACCAATAAAACCTTATAAAAAGCATACTTTTGGAATGGATTTAGAAGGAGAATGGTATCTTCTTGAAGCTAAACCAGGTTCATTTAATGAATTTGATGCAATAGAACAACTTGATGTTGCAATTCTTCAAAATAATGTATTGACTCCTATTTTGGGAATCGAAGACGTAAGAACATCAGACAGAATAGACTTTATTGGTGGAATAAGAGGAATAAAGGAACTTGAAAAAAGAGTAAATACTGATATGAAAGTTGCTTTTTCAATGTATCCAACTGAAGTTCATGACATAATGGATGTTGCAGATATGGGAGAAGTAATGCCTCCTAAATCAACTTGGTTTGAACCAAAACTTAGAAGTGGATTATTTATTCATAAATTAAAATAATTGTATCACAAAAAAGAATGTAAGTATTTTGCTTACATTCTTTTTTGCTTTGTGAATTTTACATCATTTCTAACATTCTTTTTAAAATTTTAGTTGAATTTTGAACAGCTATTGGAACAAATTTTTCATAATCCATATGAGCTCCATTATTTGCATTATCAGAAATTGATCTTATAACTACAAATGGTACAGAGTTTAAATAACATACTTGAGCAATACTTGCACCTTCCATTTCACATGAAATAGCTCCAAATTCCTTATCAAGCCATTGGATTTTTTCAATATTTGCAATAAATTGATCTCCTGAAGCAATTCTTCCTGTAAAACTGTTTAAATCTGAAAGTTCTTCACATGACTTTTTAGCAAAAGATATTAATTCTGGATCACATTTAAAATCAAATGTGTCAAGTCTAGGAATTTGTCCTAGTTTATCACCAAATGCACTTGTATCCATATCATGTTGAACTAAATTTTCAGCAATAACAATGTCACCTGGGTAAATATCTTTACCAATTCCTCCAGCAACACCAACATTTATTACTTTATCTACGTTATACTCAGAAATTAGTATCTGAGTGCAGACAGCAGAGTTTACTTTACCAATTCCGCAGACTACAGCTACAACGTTTTTTCCATATAAAGTTCCTTTATGAAAAGTCATATTAGCTTTTTCTTTTTTTTCTTCTAGAGATAAATCTTTTAATAAAATTTCTAACTCTTCTGCCATAGCAGCAATGATTCCTATTGTCATTGTTATTCCTCCGATATTAAAAATAAAATTACATGATCAAAATTATTTGAAGTCTCAATTATTATTATAAACATTAAAAATAAAATTTAATAGCTATTTTTTACAGTAATATTAACTATAAGAATAAAATATATAGTAAACAGATAGATTTAATTAATTGAGTTGTTGTATAATTAGTCTGTAATAAATATAAGCAGATGTTTAGTTAAAAAAATTATATTTAAAATCTATCTAATATTTGTAAAGTATAAAGCTTGAGATTAAAAAAGATAATTGAGAATTTTTAATACTAACATAAATATAAAATGTAAATCAACATATAGTATATTATAAGCAAGTATAGTTACTGTATATTGATCAAAGAGTTCATTATTTATTGTCAATTGTGCATTGTTAATTGGAATATATATTGAAACAATATAAAATAAATTGTTAAATTTAAGGAGTAGATGAAATGCAAGTACAACATTCTTTATCAAGAACAGAGCTTTTAATAGGAAAAGAGGGCTTAGAAAAATTAAGAAACAGCAGAGTTATAGTTTTTGGAGTTGGAGGAGTTGGAAGTTTTACAGTAGAAGCTTTAGCAAGAGCTGGAGTTGGAGAAATAACGCTTATTGATGATGATACTGTATGTTTAACTAATCTTAACAGACAGATACATGCTACATATGATACTATAAGTAAACCTAAAGTTGAAGTTATGAAAGAAAGAATTTTATCTATAAATAGAAAATGTAATGTTATAACTCATCAGACTTTTGTTACTAAAGATAATATTGAAGAAATAGTACCCAAAGATATAGATTATGTAGTGGACGCAATTGATACAGTGTCTGCAAAACTTGGATTAGCAGAATATTGTTATAAAAACAACATAAGAATAATGAGCAGTATGGGAACAGGAAACAAATTAGATCCTACACAGTTTAAAGTTACAGATGTGTTTAAAACAAAAGTATGTCCATTAGCTAAGGTTATGAGATATGAATTACGTAAAAGAGGAGTTGAAAAATTAAAAGTAGTATATTCTGAAGAGATTCCTATGAAACCTAAAGTAGAAGATGTAGTTACATGCAAAACTGGATGCGTATGTACAGGAGGAACTAAAAAATGTGCTCAAAAAAGACAGATTCCTGGCAGTATATCATTTGTACCTCCAGTTGCAGGTATGATAATAGCAGGAGAAGTTATAAAGGATATAGTCGGAATAAATAATAAAAAATAGAAAAAAGTAAAAAATCCACAATATATTGAAACGACAAAAAAGTTATCCACAATATATTGTGGATTTTGTGTATAAGTAATTATATAATGAAAAAATTGTGGATAAAATATAAAATTCTATTGAAGATTTATGTTATTAATAATAAGAGTTCTATATAGTATAATATAATCATGTATATAGACAAGTAAAAATAATAAAACAATATCAATCATTAGAATTTTGGGAGAGAATAATTATGAAATCTGATTTAAAGGTGAAGATATTCACAGATAAATCATCTGAAGAAGAATATATAATAAAAGATAGTAATGATATAATAATAGGTCGATTTAATATGATTGAGCTTAGTAATTCTACAAAACGATGCGATATAAAACTGAATTTTTATAGAAAAAGTAATTATGAATTGCTAATTGAGACTTTAAATATGATTGTAAAAGCAGCTTTTAATAACAATAATACATTTAAAGTAAACATAAGGGTTCTAGAAAATATAGATATAAGGGCTTTTTTAGATATTGGATTTACTTTAGAAGGCGTGTTAAGTCAGAATGAATATTATAAAGGAGAATATCTTACAGAGTTTTCTTTTGGAATAACAAGAGCTGAATATTTAAAGCGTAAAAGTGCTACAGCTATTGAACTTATAGGAGAAAATGTAACATTAAAAAATTTGACACCAGGTAATGCAGAAGAACTTCTCAATTATTATATAAAGAATAAAAATTATCTTGCACCATTTGAACCAGCTAGAGATAATAATTTTTATTCATTAGAAGGACAACGAAATCTTCTTAATGAGAGCTATAAACAGCTAATAAATGGGACTAATATAGAATTAGGAATATTTAAAAGCAATAGACTTATAGGAAAAATTAAATTATCTAATATTGTTTATGGTTCTTTAAAAAGTGGGATATTAGGATATTCAATAGATGAAGATGAACAAGGAAAAGGATATATGAAAGAGAGCGTCTGTCTCTTTCTAGAATATGCTTTTGATGAATGGGAACTTCATAGAGTAGAAGCTTCAGTATTATTGGATAATGAAAAATCTAAAGCCGTTTTAAAATCTATAGGTTTTAAAGAGACAGGAATTAATGAAAAGTATCTTATGGTAAATGGCAAATGGCAAGATCATGTTACATACTATATGATTAAAGATGATTTCTATAAAATAAATCATTGTGTTTTTAAATAATAGTTTGTTTATAATTAATGAAAAATATCATTAAAATGGATATTATTTATAAGGAGTAAAATTATGGGGATAAGACTTGTTAAAGATGAAGTTGTGTCAAAAGTATTCAATAATAACATTGTTTTGGTTAATTCAAATGATAAAGAAAAGATACTTTTTGCAAAGGGAATAGGTTTTGCTAAGAAGCCTAATGAAGTAATCCCTCAAGGAACAGATGTTGAAAAAGTTTTTGTTATAGAAAATAAAGAAAATATAAATGATTTAAAATATCTTGTTGATGAAATAGATAATGATTTTTTTGCTGTATGTGAAGAAGCTATTTATAAAATTTCAAATATGATAGATATAGAATTAAATGAAAGGATACATATAGGACTTGTAGATCATTTGTTTTTTGCAGTAAAGAGACTTAAGAATAATGAAGAAATTGAAAATCCGTTTTTAATAGAGACAAAAACATTATATCCTAAAGCATATGAGCTGGCAAAGATAGTTGGAAGAATAATATCAGACTATTCAAGTATAAGTATACCTGATGGAGAAATTGGGTTTATAGCTTTACATATATATTCTGCATTAAATGGAGAAAAAATATCTAATACTGTTAAAAATACAAGCTTATTAAATGAAATTGCCTGCTATGTAGAAAAGAAGATAGGCATGTCAATAAATAAAAATTCGTTAGATTATGCAAGATTCTCAACTCATGTTAAATTTGCAATTCAGAGAATATTGACTAACAATACTGTTGATAATGATTTGGCATCTATTATAAAAAAAGCATATAAAAAGTCATATAAAATATCTGAAGGAGTAGCCAAAATAATTGAAGAAAATATAGGGGTTTTAGTTACAGAAGAAGAAATAGCATGTTTGAGTATTCATATTGAGAGATTTAGAGTGTGTAGAAAAGAATAATCGAATATAAACCACATCGATGTTGCAGAGATTGGTGAAAGCATGCTTTCAGTTTTTTACCATTTCAATAATGGAAAGTAATTAAAAACATCAGTGTGGTTTTTTATTCATTAAAGAGTGTATTCTAAA
>NZ_CAKVKB010000010.1 GCF_934754915.1 uncultured Clostridium sp. | reverse complement strand
GAGCATGTAAAGGAAATATTTCAAAAGATAAAAAAGAAAAAGCATTGGAAGAAGTGAATAATCTTGTTAATGAATTTAATTTTGAACCTACTCTATTAAAACTGGTTAAAAATGATAATTTAATGTAATATATAGATGTGGATATTTTATAATCATAGTTTTAAATAATTTAAATCAATATATAGTATCTGTATTTGTTTAAAATATACTATATGTTGATTTGACATTTTACATTTATTCTAATATAAGAAATGTTAAATATAAACATATGTTTTAATTCTTATTTAATAATGTGAATAAAAAGGTTTAATATTCAAATTTTTTGTAAATATAGTTGAAGTATGAAGGCAAAAGTATATATAATATAATTAAAGATGGTATAGTTTACTAGATTTTATTCGATAAATACATATATAGATAACAATAATGTCGAATGAGGAAAATTTTAAATAGTAAGGGGAAGAGAGTATGAATAATAACATATTACTAGAATCAGGTACAGGAGAATTAGAGGTAATTGAATTTGTAGCTAATAAATGTCATTATGCTATAAATGTTGTAAAAGTTAAAGAAATAATAGAAATGCCAATGGATACATTGACAAAACTTCCAGATCCAAAACCAGACATAGCAGGACTTATTTTATGTAGAGATGAAATTCTCACATTAATAGATTTAAAATATATACTTTCTAAAAATAGTGAATCAACTCTTGGTTCAAAGGTTATAATTTGTGAATTTAATAAAGTTAAAGTTGCATTTAATATTGATGATATAGTAGGAGTTCATCGTATTAAATGGGATGATATAAGAAAGCCTGATGATTTATCAGAAAATTCATTATCAGTAGGAAACATATTATTGGATGGAAAAGTTCTTATTATGCTTGACTTTGAAAAGATAGTTACTGATATTGCTCCAAGTTCAGGTATAAGTGAAGACAGGCTTGTTAAAGTGGATTATAAAGACAGATCAAACATAAAAATGGTTTTAGCTGATGATTCAGCCTTAATAAGGAAACTTTTGAAAGAAACTCTTACTAAAGCTGGATTTAAGGGGCTTACAGTATTTAATGATGGTAAACAAGCATATGATTACATTAATGGCCTTAAGGAGAGAAGAGGAGAAGATTTCATGGAGGATATAGATATTCTTATTACAGATATTGAAATGCCTCAGATGGATGGATTGACTCTTACAAGAAAGATAAAAGAAGACGACATTCTTAAAAAACTTCCAGTCATAATATTCTCATCTTTAATAACACAAGAATTAAGGCATAAAGGTGAATCTGTAAAAGCTGATGCACAATTAAGCAAACCAGAAATAGAAGCACTTGTAGATGTTGTTGATAATCTTATAGAAAAGAGCAATGCAGAAAAAGCTAAAGCTTAGTATAAAAAGATAATTATATATGAATAAATAAAAGAGATTGAAGTGGTAAAGCATTCAATCTCTTTTATTTATGATAATGATTACAATAAGCGTTATAACAAAACTTTATTCTTGAGAAACATTTTTTAATACTTTTTGGAGAAGTTCAAAAAGTATTTCAGATTCACCTTTTGTCATTCCTTTAGTAAAGCATGTTTCAAAGTTTAATGCCATTTCAAGCATTCTTTCATGAATATTTTCACCTTTTTCAGTTAAAACAATTTTTTTATATCTTTTATCTTTTTCACTAGTAGTTCTATATAGAAAGCCATTATGCTCTAATCTGCTGATTATATCAGTTACAGTAGAGCTTTTTAAATAGAAGTGTTTTTCTATATCTTTTTGGTTAATTTCAATATTTTTATTAGAAGATATAAAAAATAATATGTTCATTTGAGGTGATGTAAGATTTATTTCTTTTAGGCTCTTATCACTAACTTTCTTAAAAACATTATGAATAGCTCCAAATAACCTAGAAAATTTCAAATCAGAATTCATAAATACATCCCCTATTCATTTTACATTATGTATAAGTGTATTTTATCGCATTTATATATACTTGTGCAAGTTATTAATTCAAATGGAATATTTATGATTAAATTTCAATATAAAGTACATATTGACATTATAAGATAAAAAAACTATAATGAGTTACAGAAAAAATACATAGGATGCTAACTATTTTTAGATTATAATATACCGAATATAAGGAAAATAATACTTAAATAGATTAAAATATAGTTAGTATACTATTTATAATGATGAATTTAATAAAATAGGAATATTTCTAAAGATAAATTGCAAATCGGGAGGATTATTATGAAATTAAAAAAATTGTCAGGATTATTTTTAATACTATTAGCAGCAAATGGTTTTACAGCATGTAATCTGCCTTTTGCACATGCAACAGGAGATGAGATAGTAGCTGGAAAGGCTGATGGCTTGGTTGTTCAATCAAATATAAAAATGGAAGAAAGTAATGTAAACTCGTTGACTGGAGGACAGATTTTGGAAGTTCTTGTGAGTGAAGGAGATACTGTAACTAAAGGACAGCCACTAGTTTCTCTTGACTGTGATTCATTGCAAGCTCAGAGAGCACAGGCACAGGCAGGTGTAGACCAAGCAAAGGCAGCATTAGGACAAGCACAAGCAGGAAAAGCTCAGGCAGAAGCAGCCTTGCAGAAAGCTAAGAATGGTGCAACAGAAGAAGAAATAAATCAGTTAAAGTCTGCAATCAATATAGCACAGTCTAATGTTGAAAATGCACAGTCTGCATATGATGTTGCAAAAGCATCTTATGACAGGACAAAAGCATTATATGATGCAGGTGCAGCAACTCAGGTTGAATTGGAAGGTAAGGAAATGAGTCTTCAAAATGCTCAGACAGGATTAGATAATGCAAAATCAAATCTTAATATTAACAATGAAAAATATAATTCTGCAGTAAAGGGTGCAACACCTGAAGATATTGCACAGGCGCAGGCAGGAGTGGATCAGGCTCAAGCTGGAGTAGGACAGGCAGAGGCAGCAGTGCAGCAGGCAGAAGCAGCAGTACAGCAGATAGATGTAACATTAGAAAAATGTTCACTTGTATCGCCAGTAGATGGAGTTGTTACATCACTAAATGTAAAAAATGGAGATCTTGTATCGTCTGGAATGCCTGTTGTTGTAGTTACTGATACATATAATCCATCAATAACATGTAATATAAAAGAAACTGAGCTTGATAAGGTTGAAATGGGTCAGGAAGTTTCAATAAAAATTCCTGCATATGAAGATAAGGAGTTTAAAGGAAAAGTTACTAATATAAATAAGAATGCAGATTTTGCAACTAAAAAAGCAACAAACGATAATGGAGATTTTGATATTTTATCATATGGAGTAAAAGTGGAATTTGAAGATTTTGAAAGCCTTAAAGAAACAGGAATAGATCTTCGTGCCAATATGACATCATTTGTTGATTTTGGAAAGTAGAGTGATGTACATGAAATTAGATATAGTGGATAAAATACAAAATTATATACATATAATTTTAGGAAAATTTAAACTTTTTAAATATCTATTTAGATTTATATATAAGCGTATTTTAAAGCACAAATACATGATAATTCCAATTATAATTTTATTTATAGCACCAATTGCAATAACTCTTGTATTTGGTTTTGAATTTATAAATCTTCCTGTAAAAAATGTACCTACAGTAATAGTTAATCATGATAAATCAGAGACAGTTAACAGTCTTGTTGAAATGATTGCAGAAAATGATGCTTTTAATGTTATAGAATATGGTGACAGTGTAGAAGATATAAAGGAAAGTATGGATAGTGGAATAGCAATGGCAGGAATAATTATTCCTGAAAATTTTTCTGATGATCTTTTAAATGGAAAAGATGCAACTATGGTTACATATGTAGATGGATCAGTTACATCTCCATCAAGCAGTGTAAAAAGTGGTATATCAGAAATAATTGGAACAATAAAAAGTGGATATCTTATGAGTCTTGCAGAAGGAAAACTTGGAATGACACCTCAAAATGCAATGAATTTAATTTCTCCTATGGGATATAATTATAGATTTATAGGAAATCCCACAAAAAACATGGCATATTTTATGGTTGAAGGCCTTACTCTAAATAGTATACAGATAGCAGCAGCAACAGTTGGAGTTTTTATAAGTGAAAAGAAAAATTATCTAAAGCTTATTGGAAAAGGAATAATACTTGGAATTCTTGCATCTCTTTCATCTTTAATATGTCTTTATATATATACTAAATATTTTAATATTCCGTACAGAGGAACCTTTAAAGGGGGAGTATTGCTGACTCTTTTCTGCAATATAGGATGGGTTTTCTTTGGAATAATTTTAAATTACAGTAAAAAAGGAAACAAGCTTGAAGCTGCATCTTCATGTGGAATTGTTTCTATGACTATGCTGTTTTCAGGTTATACATTTCCAGTCTTGGCTATGCCTGATTTTTTCTCAAAGATTGTAAATTATATGCCTAATACACATTTTATTATTCCATTAAGAGATATATCTCTTCTTGGAAATACATTTAGTGATGTTCAGCCACATATAATATGGCTTATAAAGTTTATGCTCATAATGATTGGACTTGTAACTTTTCAATTTATATTAGGCAGAATTCCTAAAAAAGAAAAAATAGATCAAGAAAAGAAAAAATCAATTGGAAATCTATTTAAGATAAAATCAGGCAAAAGACAAGAAGGAAAGAATACAGAAGAGGTGATACAAAGATGACTTATTTTAAATTGGTATTTAAAAAGATTTTTTCAATATTAAAAGAAGAATCAAGTACATTAATACAGGCAGTTGTGTCACCGGTATTAACATTATTTCTTCTAGCATATGTATGGAGCAATGTATATGTAGAACACATACCATTTGGAATAGTTGATAAGGACAATACAGCTTTATCAAGAACTGTAATAGAGCAGTTATCTAATTGTCCATCTTTAAATATAACAAATTTTTTTGATTCAGATTCAGAGCTAGAGCAGGCCATAAAAGAAAGAAAAGTACATGGAGGAATTATAATACCTGACAATTTTAGTACTGATGTAAGCATGAAAAAGTCACCAAAAGCAGAAGTTCTAGTAGATGGAACCAATATGCTTATTGGAGGAAATGCATTAAGTGGAGCAGCCACAGTTTTAAGTACATTGAGTGCAGGAACAGAACTAAAAATGCTTCAGGGAAATGGATTATATCCATCAGTTGCAAAGACAGCTATAGGTACATTTTCATGTGTGCAGAGGATAATGTATGATTCCCAGGGAAGTTATATAAGAAATATGTCATATACTTTAGTTATTCTTATAATTCAAATGGTTTTTCTATCAAGTTTTTTTATACCTCTTCTCATAAAGAGAAAAAAAACATTTGCAGAGATAAAGATTGGTTCAAAAGAATTTATATTTAATCTTTTGGATATAGCTTTTAGAATTTTATTATATATAGTGATTATAACTATAACAAGTTTTATAAGTTTGTGTCTTATAAAGAAATATTTTTCGCTTCCAATGAAAGGTGAAGTATGGATATATTGTGTACTTATGGTTGCATTCTTCTTTAATCTAATTGGCTTTGGTCTTGTATTTGGAGCAATATTAAAGAAAATGGATTATTTTGTTTATACATATTCATTGTGGTCATCACCGTTTACTCTTGTAAGTGGAGTGGCATATCCATTTTATATGATGTCTCCTGGCCTTGTGAAAGTCATTAAGGCAATCGTACCACTTTCTCAGGTAGCAGTACCATTAAAGATGTTGAATATTAAAGGATCTGGATGGGAAGCTATTCTTCCATATTTAAAGGAAAGCGTAAGGTATTCTATATGCTGGATATGTGCTGGAATTGTTTTATATAGTGTAAATATAATTTATGAAAAATATAAAATTTCAAAATTAGATAATAAATCTTTAGAACCAGAAACTGCTTCTGTTATAAATTAAAGAACAAAAATGAGATTATTTTTAATGATTATGAAAAAATATTAAAAATAATCTCATTTTTGAGTTATAATATAAAAGAAATAGTATTAGATACTAATATGCTTATTTAAGGAAGGCAGGTATAGAAATGTATAAAAAGCAGATTGAAGAATATTTTGAAAAAAATAAAGAACAGATACTTAATGATATTTGTAATCAGATAAGAATAAAGAGCGATAAAGGTGAGGCTAAAGAAAATATGCCATATGGTGAAGGACCAGCAAAGGCTCTTGAAGCAGCTTTGAAATTAGCAGAAAGCATGGGATTTAAAACTAAAAATTATGATAATTATGTAGGGACTGTTGATTTTAATGATAATGAAAAGGGACTTGATATATTAGCTCACTTAGATGTTGTTCCAGCAGGAGATGAATGGACTGTAACTAAGCCTTATGATCCAGTAATAAAAGATGGAAAGATATATGGAAGAGGTTCTTCAGATGATAAGGGGCCTGCTATAGTTGCATTATATGCTTTAAAAGCAGTTAAAGATTTAAATATTCCATTAAGCAAAAATGTAAGACTTATATTAGGAACAGACGAGGAATGTGGAAGTTCTGATATAGAACACTATTATGCAGTTGAAGAGGAAGCTCCAATGACATTTTCTCCAGATGCTGAATTTCCTCTTATAAATATAGAAAAAGGACGCCTTGCACCAGACTTTACAAGTGAATATGCTGAAGACAATGCACTTCCAAGAGTCCTAAAGGTAAGCGGAGGAGTTAAAGCAAATGTGGTGCCAGACAAGGCTCAGGCTGTAGTTGAAGGGTTTAAACTTGATACAGTTTTAGAATTATGTAAAAAAGCAGAAGAAAGAACTAATGTAAGATTTACAGCAGAAGAAGATGGTTCAATTATAACAATAAATGCCAAAGGAAAAGGTGCTCATGCTTCAACACCTGAAAACGGATATAATGCAATAACTGCAATAGTAGATTTATTATGTTCAATGGATTGTGCAGATAGTGAAGGATTTAGAAGATTATGCGGTATAAATAAGTTATTCCCACATAATGACCATATAGGTGCTGGATGCAATGCAGCTATGAGTGATGAATTAAGTGGAAATTTAAGTTTAGCGTTTACTATTTTTGAATATAATACTACATCTTTAAAAGGCACATTTGATTCAAGAGCGCCAATATGTGCAAATGATGAAAATTTAACAGAAGTAATAAGAAAGAGAATGGCTGAATTTGGTATAATACTATCAGACTGCAAATTGGACCCTGCCCATCATGTAAGTGCTGATTCAGATTTCGTACGTACACTTCTAAAATGTTATGAAGATTATAGCGGATTAAAAGGTGAATGTCTTGCTATAGGTGGAGGAACTTATGTTCATCATTTAAAAAATGGTGTAGCATTTGGATGCATTCTTCCTGGAACAGATACAAATATGCATGGTAATGATGAATTTGCAGTAATTGATGAATTAATGCTTAGTGGAAAGATATTTGCACAGGCAATAATTGATTTATGTAAATAAATAGAAAACTGAGTAAATAAAAACAGAAGTTTAGAGAAAAATCTTTACTTCTGTTTTTTTTGCTTTTAAAAAAATATTTATTTAAAGTAGAAATAAAATGGGACCTAAAAGCGAAAATTAAATTGTATTATATTATGACAATAAAATAATTTAAAAAATCAGATGAAAAGTTACAATAATGTACAATTAAAGTATTATTTTTACATTTAAATTATATTTAAATATGTTCTTATAATAATAGAAGAAATTATGAGATTTGATAATTAATTTTTAATTATGAATTGTCAATTGTTAATAAGAACATATATAATATTTAAAAATATGCTTAAAAAGGAGGAAATTTATTTATGATAAGAAAAAATTTATTAAGAGGGATTCCATTTGCATTAGCACTAGGATTAATTGCAGCTCCAACAGCTTATGTACAAGCTGAAACTTCTGGAATTGAAGTTTCAAAGCCTATAGATGGTATAGAGTTAGATCCGGGATTTGGTATTGATCCTAAAGTATTTATAAATATGAAAGAAATGAGTGCTGATAATATAAAGATTATAAATAGTCAGGTTTATCTGCCAATTGAAACAGTTGCACATCAAATGGGAAATATTCTTGAAGGTTCATATGAAGATCAATATATGCTTAGAAAAACTGATAAATTAATACAAATAGATGTGAAAAATAATGTATATTATATAAATGGTGAAAAAAATAGTGCAAAATTCGAAATTATAGATGAACAGGCATATGCACAAGTAGATTTCTTTAAAGATGTTTTAGAATATAATGTACAGATGGATGGTATTAATGTTTATATTGGACAGTTTAACAATTCAGGAAATGCAGTATTATCAGAAGATCATCTTATTGATGATGCAATGCTTATTATGCCTGAAGTTTATGTTAATTCTGAAAAATATCCTGAATTTGATATAAAAATAAGTGACGGACAAGTATATCTTCCTTTAGAAGTGATTACAGAAAAAATGGGAGACAGACTTGAAGGTGATTTTACAACTGAATATTATTTAAGAAAAAATGATTCTATGCTTATGATTGATTTTGCAGAGAATAAATACATACTAAATGGTGTTGAAAATACTGTAGTTATGATAAGAGAAGGAGAAAAAGTATATGCACCATTAAGTTTTTATAAAGATGTATTAAAATATAATGTTACTGAAAATGGAAATGCTTTTTATATAGGTGAAATCAAAGAAGAAGAAAAACTTCCAAATACTATTCAGGGAGGAAAATGGTCTCTTGAAAATGGCAGCTGGTACTATTTAAGTAATGGAAACAAAGTTACAGGCTGGGTAAGAGCTGATAACAAGTGGTATTATTTAAAATCTGATGGAGTTATGGCAACAGGATGGATTTCTTTAGATGGAAAATGGTATCTTTTAAACAAAGATGGTGCAATGGAAACAGGATGGGTTATAGATAATGACAATGCATATTATTTAAATAAAGATGGAGATATGGCAAGTAATACTACTGTTGATGGAATTAAGCTTGCTGATAGCGGAGTAGCAATTTCTCTTTATAATTAATAGAATTGATAATTACAGATATTATTTGAACAGATATATATAACTAGTTTTCTTCTAAACTTGAAAGTATAAAAGATATGGCTGAATATATAAGCTGCCCCATAAAAAACACAACTAAAATTTCAAGTATTGTGTTTTTATGGGGCAATTTTTTGATTAATATAAAATTTCAAGTATTAAAATATTGTAGTTATTTCAAAATATCACTTTCAGCAATTTTATTTACTGCTTCTTCAATTACAGGAACAGGAAGTACAAGCGCAAATCTTACAAATCCTTCACCAAGGGAACCAAAGGCACTTCCTGGAGTACAGATGACTCCTGTCTTTTCCATAAGTTCCATGCAGAATTCAGTGGAAGTCTTAAATTTTTCAGGTATAGGAGCCCATGCGAACATGCTTCCTTTACTGTCAGGAACATTCCAACCTATTTTTGTAAGTCCTCTGCATAAAGCATTTCTTCTTCTTTCATATTCTTTGCAATGTTCTTTTACGCTATTCTGTGGTCCAGTGAGTGCAGCAATTGCAGCATGCTGGATTGGTGTGAATATACCATAATCTATCTGTGAACGAAGCATTTTAAAATGTTTTACTATTTCACTGTTTCCAAGAACAAAAGATACTCTTGAACCAGTTATGTTAAATGATTTTGATAATGAATAGAATTCAACTCCAACATCTTTTGCACCTTCATGGCATAAAAATGATCCACCTGTCTTTCCATCATAAACTATATCAGAATATGCATTATCATGAACTATGATTATATTATGTTTTTTAGCAAATGCTATTAGTTCATCATAAAATTCTGAAGGAGCTGTAGCACATACTGGATTCATTGGATATGATACAATCATAAATTTAGTTCTTTTTAAAGTATCTTCATCTATTGAGTTTAAATCTGGAAGATAGTTGTTTTCTGGTAAAAGTGAATAGTAAACTATTTGTGCACCAGAAAGGTAAGGCCCTATTTCAAATATTGGATATCCTGGATTTGGAACAAGAACAATATCATCTTTATTGCATAATGAAAATCCTATATGTGTAAGCCCTTCTTGTGAACCATATACAGACATTATTTCATCAGAATTTAACTTGACATTAAACCTCTTTTTATAATATGAAGCAAGTGCATTTATAAGTTCAGGCATATCTCCTAAAGAATATTTCCAATTATTAGAGTCCTTTGCTGCTTCTATAAGAGCTTGTTTTACATGTTCATCAGGTTCAAAATCAGGTGTTCCTACTGAAAGGTTATAAACTTTTTTGCCCTGTTTTATGAGCCCATTTTTCTTTTCATCTAAAATATTAAAAATTCCTGTCTGGAAGTATTTTAGATTGTCTGAAAATTCAAATTTCATAATAATTCCTCCTAAGTGTGAATGGGTTTTGTTTACTGCAAATAGAATAAAAGTATAAAACTTTTAGGTATTGCATATAAAAAATTGAAATACATTTAATATATATTTTACAATTATAAGATAATAATGGCAAATATTTTGTCAACATATTAAAAATTAAAAGAATATTCTATTTCAATGTTATCAAATCCTTTGCAACAAGGATAAGATTATAGTAATATATTATTATATATAGGCAATACATATAGAGCATATGCTAGTTTGATTTTATACTAATATGAAAAATTTTTATGTGAAAATTGGTGAAATATTGCAAGGATTTCATCATTCATTGTTGATTGAAATATATTATGAAAGAACAGGAAATGAAAAAGTAAAAAATAAAGAGGGAATTAATATGGAATTTAGTTTAGCACAAAAAAGAATAATAAAAAGCAAACCTAATGGAATAAAAGTTATTAAAGGTGAAAAGGGCTGTGGAAAGACTTTTGCTGCAATAAACAGGGCAGTAAAGCTTCAACAGTCTTATTGTGCTATGGCTGATGATGAAATTCTCATAATGGCTAAAGATAATAGACATATTAGAAGTTTAAAAGAGATTCATGAAAAGATAATAAATAAATCAGCAATACAGAAAAGTTTTTTTGATGAAGAAAATAAAAGAAAACTTGAAATGAATGATATTAATTCCCTTATCTTATTATATTTTCAAAAATATAATGATTTACATAAAACAAATTATTTAATTGCTGCTAAAGATGATATTAGAAAATTAATGAAGACAGCAGTTAAAAAGGTAAAAGAAACTGAAAAGGAATTTAAAAAGGTTAAATTTCTTCATGAGGAATATATAGAATTTTTTATAGATGAAATAAAGTGGATTAAAGAGTGTTGTTTTTTGAAACAGCAAGATTATCTTGAAGCAGATAGAAGCAGCAGAGTCAATTATACATATGGAAAAAAAGAAAAAAATATAAAACTTAGAAAAAACTCAACGGCTAGAAAATGTGTGTTCAAAATCATGAATGAATATAATAGGATTTTGAAAAGCGAAAATCTTGTGGATTTTGAAGATGCAGCTATGATGGCAGCAAAGGTATGCAGAAGGAAAAAAAGCAAAAAGTATACACATATTGTAATTGATGAAGCTGAAAAATTTACAAGAATAGAATTTGAAATAATGGATATACTTTGCAATAAGAAAGCATATTCAAGTATAACATTTGTTTTAGATGATGATAAACTTGAAAATTCTTCTGGATGGATAAACAGAAAGAGAAAATTTTCAAGTCTTGGGTACAATATAAAAGGAAAAACAGTGACTTTAAAAGAAAAATTCATATATGGTCATGAAATAGATATAAAGCAAAAAGATGTTGAAAATTTAAATAAGGCAAAAGCAAAGAAAAAGCATAGGAAAAAAATATCAGAAAAAGATGCACAATATCCTTATAGTCTTATAGAATTTGATTTTGATAAAATTAAAGAAAAGCATGTTGAAAATGTTAATTCTGTAGATGAAAATTCAATGAAATCTGAAACTGTAAAGTATATAGATTTAAGTAGAAATGTATGTCATGAATTCATATGTGATTTTTATGAAAGTGGTGAAGTATATACATCTGATGATAATTTTAAAGAAAAGGTTGAAGATGTAGTTAACATACCTGTATTCAATGAAATTGCAGCAGGAAGCCCTATTTATATGAATGATGAAATTGAATATAGCTGTAATATTCCAAAAGACTGGGTAAGAAGCAGCAAAGACCTTTTTATATTAAAAATTAAAGGTGATTCAATGGTAAACAAAAATATAAATGATGGTGACCATGTACTTATTAAAAAAGGAAGATATCCATCAAGCAATGATATTGTTGCAGTTGAAATCGAAGGTGAAGCTACTTTAAAAACTTTTAAAACAAAAGGAAAGCAGATTATATTGAAACCAGAAAATGATAAATATGATCCAATAATACTTACTGGTGAGCAAAAATGCAGCATTCTTGGTGTGGCAATTGGAATATTGAAAAACTTTTCGTAAAAATCATCAATACATATTTTGAATATTAAAATTTATATTATACATGTAAAATATGAAATACAAAAAATCTTGAGAAGATTTCATTCTTGATAATCAGGTACAAATTGTTGATTGTAATATAGATGCTTTGATTTGGAATATTTCAAAATTTTATAAAAGCAGGCATTCTCAAAATGGTTATATATTAGGAAATGACTTAATATATTGATAGTAGTGAATATTGTAAAGGGAATGTGATTTGAAGATGGGACGAAATATATTTTATAACCATGGTGACTTAAGCTATGATGAAGTATGTGAAAGATTCAGCTATGTTAATGATGAATACAGCATAGATGAAGAGATTAGAAAAGAAGTTAAAGAAGAGATGAATTGTGAGTCCCAGTACACAAAAGAAGAAATTGAAATTATTCTTAAGGAATGTATAGAAAGTATTATTAAAGAATTATCTGAAAAGGTATTAAAAATTTATGAAAACTCAAACGGAGTATATAATACAAATATAAAATCATGGAATGAAACAATAGCATATATAAAAAATAATGATAATGTAATTGAACTTAAACTTACAAATGATTTTATCTGCGATTTTAAAGATGATTTAAATTATGTGTATTTAACATTA
The DNA here is from genome assembly GCF_934754915.1 of uncultured Clostridium sp. Lineage (GTDB taxonomy): Bacteria > Bacillota > Clostridia > Clostridiales > Clostridiaceae > Clostridium. Next base: position 41,228 of record NZ_CAKVKB010000010.1, on the reverse strand, counting down.
TATAAAAATGGGGAAGGAATTTTTACTGAATGCATTGAACGAGTTCATGAAGAATATGAATTTATTGGTTCAGCATTTATTCCTATCTATCAAGATGAAGTATGCTTTAAAACTCTTAATAAAGAAGAATTTGTAAATAGAGTATTAAAAGAGCTGAAAAGTTAATAATAGAAATTTGAAAAATTATCATTAAGGATGGAAAAGTGTTAATTAAAGGCACTTGAGTATAGTTAAGCAGGCTTTCTCAAGTGCTTTTTGTATACGTTTTATATATAGTGTTACAAAAAAGAAATTATGAAAAGAATATAACCACTGATTGACAGTAAAACAATTGAAATTCTATAATAATATATAATGTGATAAATAACTTTAGTTATCTGTAATGTGATTTTGTCGTAAAAGTATTAAACTGAGGTGGGGATATGGGACTAAGTGTAAAAAGGAGTGCAGTTATTTCTTTGAATTCCAGGCTTGAACTGGACAAAAAAGGAGTCGCAGTAAATCTGGAAGGGAGAAAGTTAAAGGATATTTTGAATTCCTTTTGCAAGAAAAATGCAAATAAAAAGAATGAAAACAACAAAGATTCAAAAGAGAATGAGGAACACATATCATTAGAAGATATGAAAAAAATTCATGAGAAATATCTTGCAGAAATACAATGGCAGTATTTAAAAGATGTCAATCCGCCATATGATTTGAATTGTAATGGTCCAGAAAAAGCTAAAGCATGTGAAGAATATGATGAATTTAAACCTACTTTTTTAGAAAAGATTTTTAAAAATTTAGGAGAAAAGAAAAAAGAAAAATTATTAGAAGCTGTTAAAGAAGCTGAAAAAAAGGATGAAAAAATTTTAGGTGATTATAACAAAATTCATCAACTGAGCTGCAATGTGCTATGTGGTGACATAGATAGTTATTTCCAGGTTATAGATGAAATGAGACCTTTTGATATGCTTTTAGAATTGGGAAGTGAAATTGAAATCGGAACTAATGATTCCTGCTCAATTGAAGTAGAATTTAAGGTGAATTCAGAAAATGTAATGCCTAAAAACAAATTCAATAAGGAAGTATATGAAAGTGATGAGGAAATTGAAATTGCATATTATGAATTTATTGAAGAATATGTATGCAGCAGTATACTTCTTATTGCAAAGAATATAATGAATCTTATACCTGGGATAAATAAAGTTATTGTACATGCTGTTGACAATGTAGTGGATCTTGATAAGGGAATAAAAACAGATGTAACAATTTTATCAATTGTAATTGACAGAGAAACTTTGAACAAGCTCAGTATGAAAAATATAAATCCAATAGATGCAATGGACTATTTTATATGTAATATAAGACATCAAAAGGCAGCTGGATTTAGAAGTGTTGAAAGAATAACTCAATATTAAAATAAGGTGGAAGAGATTTGATATTAAAAGATTATACTAAAGAAATGATTTCTAATTTAATAAATATTATAAAAGACTGTGCAATGGAGGGCAGAATTTCTATATCTCTTGAAGGAAGCAGAATGGAAAATATGCAGTTTATTGAAGAATACAATATAAATGAAGAAAAACTGGTTCACATTCTTTGTAATCTTAAGGAAGAAGATTTCTGCTATGGACTAAAAAATATGAAGGATGGGATTGAATATAATGACCTTTACATATTCTGCCCTATAAAAAAACTCTACAATATAACAGGCGAAAAAGAAAATGTAGAAGTGTATATGAGGTTTAATATTTTAGAGGAAGATGGAAAGGTTCAAAGAGTACTGGTTTCATTACATAAAAGGAACAAACCTATTACATATTTATTTCATAAAGAGAAAGTTCAGAAGAGGAGTCATTAAAAATGAAAAAGTATGCATTTTGTGAATACTGTTTGAAAGAACAGCCTTATACAGTAATTGAAAATAGAAAGACTGCTATCTTGAATGAAGAAGAAATATCATATAATGGAAGAGAAGCATATTGCAGCAGATGTAAAAATGAGATATTTGTAAATGATGTAAATAGAAAAAATCTTTCAGAATTATATGATGAATACAGAAGGAGATATAATCTTATAGAACCACATAAAATTACAGCAATATTAAAAAGATATAATATATCTCCTGAGGGACTATCAGCACTTCTTGGATTTGAAGCTGGCACTGTTTCAAGATACATTAAAGGTGATATGGTATCCATTGATGATTCAGAAGCTTTAAAAAAAATATACGATGACGTTCAATGTTATTCCTTTATTCTTCAGACAGAAAAAGATAGGATAACACCTGAAGAATACTATAGAAGCAGCAAAACAGTAAATTTCATAAGAAGTACAGCAAAAGTTGAAAAAAAGGTGGATAATGCAATAAAATATATACTTACAAGATATGATGATGTTACACCTCTTATAATTCAGAAACTTCTTTATTATATGCAGGCTTTTAATTATGTTTTTACAGATAATTTTCTTTTTGAAGAGGACTTTAAAGCTGGAGACAGAGGGCCGTTTCTTGAAAGTGTAATGGAAAGATATAATTTTTATGGTTTTGATTATATAAATGATGAGATAATGAAAAATGACAATCTTAAGCTTGAGGATATGGAAATAAGTATTGCTGAAGGAATAATTAAATTTTATGGATGTTATAGTGGAAAAATTCTTGAAAAGATGGTAAAAAATGAATCTCCATGGATTATCACAAGAAAAAAGATGATTCAAAAAGATAATAAAGAGAAATATATTTCAGAAGAAGAAAATGAAATAATCGATAAGGAACTAATATCAATTTATTTTAGAGGAATAAAGGATAAATTTGTGATGACAGATATTATTGACTTAGAAAAATATAGCAGAGATATTTTTGAAAAGATATATTAACTTTTATATATTTATATTCAACTGAAGAGATTATGAATATAATATTAATATAACAAGTTTCAGGGGTAAATATATGAATATGGATTTTCATGTTCATGGAATTTTAAGTAAAAAACTAAAATTTAATGAAGAACTGTTTCTTCAGGGAATTGAATTTGCAAAAAATAGCATGCTTGATGCTGTTGTTTTATGTGAGCATTTTAATGCTGTTGATATAGATTCAACTTTTTCATTTCTAGAGGAACATTATCCATATGAAAAAGAAAGATATGACATTAATGGGTTTTACGTTTATATAGGCATGGAAGTAGATATAAAATATGGAGGACATGTTATTGTTTTTGGAAACAGGAAAAATATACATGAGATAAAAGAAGTACTTAAGATTCATAGAAAAAAATCTGATTTTATTCATTTTGAAGAACTCTTAGATATGGCAGAAGAAAATAACTGTATTACAATAGGAAGTCATCCCTATAGAGAGAAACATAAACTTTATCTTCAAAGTGAGAAAAATTTGAAAAGACTGGATGGGTTGGATCTGAATAGTAAGGATATATACAAAAGGGGACTTGAAGTAGTTGAAAGAGAAGTTTCAGAATTGTCGGAAAAGCTTAGTATTCCTTATGTTACTGGAAGTGACAGCCATTATCCTATAATGCTTGGATGTGTTAAGACATGTTTTAAGAAGGATTTTCAGAGTATAAGAGAACTAAAAGAAGAAATTAAAAGTGAAAATTATGAAAGAATTATAAGTAGTGATTTGAAGTTAAAGATATATAGTGCAAAAGTTTCGAAAAATTATATAAAGAAAAAGATAAAGGAAGAAAAATTAAAAAAGTAGAGCAATAATCAGGGAGATGAAGAAAAAGTGTGCAGACTGAGTAATGATGAATTCATACTTTTAGATGAATTGATATACTTGGAATGGGATGCTTATGATAATGAAACTGTAGAGGAACTTGTACTTGATATTTTAAAAGATGATAATCTAGCAATACTTATGGATAAAATGAAGAACTGTTTGATAATATCAACAAAAGAGGAGTGGAAACAGACACTAGACTTGATTTTAAAGAAACCAGAGCTGCTGAAGCTTAAAATAGTAAATATTGAGAATCATAAAAACGGAATGAGAATAGCTTCTTTTAAGGATTTTGAAGGAAATATAATTGTTGTATTCAGGGGAACAACATCTATAAAAGAATGGGATGATAATGGTCAGGGAGCTTATGAATATGATACAAAGCAGCAGATTTATGCTCTCAATTATGTTAACAGTATAGAAAGTGATAGGATTATTGTTACAGGACATTCAAAAGGTGGGAATAAGGCACAGTATACGGCAGTATTAAGTCCTAAGGTTATAAAATGCATATCTATAAATGGACAGGGATTTTCAAATGAGTTTATAAAAAAATATAAAGATTTTATAGAAAAAAACAAATCAAAAATTGTTGCAGTTAATTCAAAATATGATTATGTAAACTGTCTTCTCAATTCAATTGCAGGTGAGAGTCATTATATAAAAACATCTTTTCAATTTAATCCTCTCTTTTATCATAAAGGAACAATAATGCTTGATTATGATGGAAACATGAGAGAAGAAACTGGCAGAAGCATTTTTGCCAAGATAATTAATGATTTTTCAACTTCATTTATATCAGATCTTCCAGATGAATTGAAAAGTCTGACAATTGATGGAGTGATAAGCGGAATTGAAGCAGTAATGTGCAGAAAGCAGTCAATAGATGCTCTCGTGAAAATAATAGGAAGTGTGCTTATAATGATGACTTATGGAAAGTATTTTAAGATAAAAGAGACTTTTGTTTTAAGTTATATGGTTATTCAAGTTCTTGTACTTCCACTTCTTTTCTGGGCAGATTTTATAAATGCAGAAGAAACTCATTCAAATGAGGTTCTTAAGGATATATTATACAAAATGAATAAAGGAGCAGAAATTATATTCAAAAAGATGAAGTATGCAGATGAAAGTCAGAATCCAATAAGAAAGAATCTTTATAATAAGTTCTGTGTATTTATGAATAAACTTCAAGAAGCTTTGTGAAAATAAATATTAATTATATTGAAATATGTATATAAAAATTATGGTAAGAACTATAGGTGAAGGCTGGAACAGTTTATATTTTTCTATGGGAAATTATATTCGTCAAGAGTTTGTGTATAACTTTAGAAAGGGATATAAACAAATAGTCTGAGAAGCAGATTTTTTTATTATAAATCAAAAAGATACCTTTGCTTAAGTTCTTACTTGAAATATGATACAATGTTAGAAGAATGAGATAAAAGGTTTTGAAAGGAGCACATATGAAGACTACAGTATTATTGATAAGGCATGGTGAAACTGAATGGAATATACTCGGAAAATTTCAAGGAGGAACTGATATTCCATTATCTGAAGAAGGAATTAGACAAGCTAAAATGCTTAAAAAAAGGCTTAACGGAGAGTTTGATTATGTGTATGCAAGCCCTTTGAAAAGAGCACAGGCAACAGCACAGATAATATGTGAAGGAAGCAATAAAGAAATAAGAATTGCAGAAGATATAAGGGAGATAAATTTTGGACAGTGGGAGGGACTGACTGTAAAAGAAATCTCAGAAAAATATCCTGAAGTTTTTAAAGCCTGGAGAACTGATAAGGAAGAAGGAAAGTTTTGTGGCGGAGAAATGAGCACATTAAATGCTGTAATAAGAGCAAAGAATTGTATTATGGATATAGTGAAAAAACATCGAGGGAAAAAAATTGCAATAGTTGCTCATGGAGGAATAATAAAGGCAGGACTTATTGGAATATTTGATTGGGATATGACAATGTATCATAAAATAGCTCTTGGAAATACATGCATAAACACAATTACTTTTAATGATGATTTGAAACCTGCAATTACAGGAATTAATGATACAAATCATCTAGATTGTGAAGTTACTCAGGTTTAATAATTATGAATGTTTCAGTTGGCAATTAAGTATGTAATGTTTTTGAAGTGCATAATAATGAAATATGAAATAATTTTTTATAATTAAAATAAAGAAGGGAGAAAAAATTTTGAAATATACAGATTTGTTTGATGTGTATCAGTTTAATAAATTCAAAAATGACATAATGTATTGCAATGATTATATGGAATTTAGTCAGTCAACAGCCATTTTGAAAAATTCAATAAATTGTTTTCCATATCATCCAGGACTTTATTATCTTCTTGCCCTTACTTATTTTAAAAGTAATGAATATATTAAAGGAAGTCAGTGTTTTGAAAAGGGAATTAAATATGATCAAAAAAGCAATAGATATCTTGGACTTATAAGCTGTATATTATTTCAGATAAATGATATAGAAAGTTCATATAGTTATGCATGCAAGGCATTAGAATTGGATAAGAATAATATTGATGCAATAATTACTCTTGGAAACATTGAACTTATTAGAAATAATTATGAGGAATCATTATCATATGGAGTAATGGCGATTGAAATTGAAAAATCTAATTTCAGAGCAATAAGACTTTTAAGCAAGATTTATATAGCAATGGGAATTGATGATGAAGATACATTAAAAATTCTTTATAGAGCAAGAGAATCTGGAAAAGATTATGATATTGATCTTGATATAATAAAGATATTGTTTCTTACAGAAAGGGACTTAAACTGTCTTAAGGAATGTAGAGATGCTCTTATAAATAATTGTACAGGTTATACTGCTGGAAAGATAACTAAATATGTTGGGAAAATATATGAACGGACTATGAAAACTCAATCTGTACAGACACAGGCTGAATCAATATCAATGCTCAGCAGTGGAGAAAGTTCTGAAGCTTCAAATGTTGGAAGTTCAAAATTTGAAAATAGCAGTACTAACAAAGCTGTAAGGAACAGATTTGTAGAAAATATAGAAAATATGATTACAACATTAGAATCAAGAAAGTGTGAAGATGAAAAAACTGATTCAAAAGAAAAAAGTATTTCCTATGATGAGAAAGATAAAGAAAATAATAATGATAACAATGTGTTTCATGACCCTGAATCAAATGAAAATTCAGTAAAAGATGATAATAAAGTTGAACTGAAAAAATCAGAAAGTCATGAAGAAAGTACAAGAAAATCATTGCATGGAAGAGAAAGAACAGGCAAAAATAAAGAAGAAAGAAAATCTGAATCACTTGAAGAAGCTTTAAATAAACTCAATAATCTTATTGGCCTTGAAGGTGTAAAAAAGGAGATTGACAGAATAGTACGACTTATAAAATATGCAAAAAATAGAAATGAGATTTTGAATATAGATAAAGAACCTAAGTTGTCATATCATTTTGCTTTTCTTGGAAATCCTGGGACAGGTAAGACTACAGTTGCTCGTCTTATTGGAGATATATTTTATTATCTTGGAATTTTAGAAAAAGGTCATATTGTTGAAGTTGATAGAAGTGATATTGTAGGAAGATTTATAGGTGAGACTGCAAAATTAACTAAAAAAGCTATAGATAAAGCTATGGGGGGAATACTGTTTATAGATGAAGCCTATTCTCTTGCAAAAGGTGGAGAAAATAGTAATGATTATGGAAAAGAAGCTATTGAAACACTTCTTAAAGCAATGGAAGATAACAGAGGAAAATTTACAGTTATTTTTGCTGGATATACAAAGGAAATGAAAAATCTTATAAACATGAATCCAGGTCTTCAAAGCAGAATAAATTTAATGATAAATTTTGATGATTATAGTGATGATGAGTTGACTGAAATTGCTGAGAGTATCGCACATGAAGAATATTATAAATTAAGTGAAGATGGGAAAAAGGCTTTTGTTGAAAGAATAAGTCATGAAAAAGTGGACGAAAATTTTGCAAATGCACGTGCAGTAAGAAACCTTATTGAAGAAGCTGTAAGGGAAAAAGCTTTTAGAACAGGAGATGAAACAGCAAGTGAAGAGGAACTTACTACACTTACAAGCGAAGATTTTGGAGTTGATTTAAGTTTCACAGCAAGGGATAATGTAAAGAAATATGAGAATGAACTTGAAAATCTTGTTGGACTTGAAGACGTGAAGAAACTTATCAAGAATATTCTTGATAATGTTGAGCTTATACATAGAAAAAAAGAAATGGGAATAAAGTGTGAAGATATATCACTTAATATGATCTTTTCAGGTAATCCAGGAACAGGCAAAACGACTGTAGCCAGAATTGTGGGAAAAATACTCAAAGCTATGGGTATATTAAAGAAAGGACATATGGTAGAAGTAACACGTTCAGATCTTGTTGGACAATATGTTGGACAAACAGGGCCTAAAACTCTTGCTAAAATAAAAGAAGCGTATGGAGGAATACTGTTTATAGATGAAGCTTATTCTCTAAACAGCGGAAGTGAAAGTGATTTTGGAAGTGAGGCTATAGCAACACTTATAAAAGAAATGGAAGATAATCGTGATAAGCTTATTGTAATAATGGCAGGATATACAAAAGAAATGAAAGAACTTATGAATGTTAATCCAGGGTTGGAAAGCAGAATTAAGTTTAATATTGAATTCAATGATTACAGTGGAGAAGAATTATTCAAAATTTTTAGATCATTATGTAAAAAGGAAAAATATAAAATTTCACATAATGCTTATAAAAAACTTAAAGAAGATTTTGATGAGATTGCACAGCAAAAAGGAAGAAATTTTGGAAATGGACGCTTAGTGAGAAAATATTTTGAAAATATAAAAATGACTCAGGCTACAAGGATTATACGTGAAAATATTAATGATAAGGAAGAAATTTTAAAAATAACTATTGATGATATTATTACATAATCAAAAATTTTGAAAATTCAAATTAAACTGATAACAAGGAGAAAATATGAAAAATAATAGTAGGTTTCATATGACGTTATTGTTTGTAATAATTGTTCTATTGATTTGGTCAGTAATTAATCCTAAAGATTTATTTACATGGTTTTTGGAAGTAATGCCTGTACTAATAGGTATAGGCATATTGATATTTATATATCCTAAATATAAATTTTCGAATTTCACATATGTGTTAATTACAATTGAATCCGTAATTCTAATTGTAGGAGGACACTATACTTATGCTGAAATGCCGCTTTTTAATTGGATTAAAGATATTTTTGGATTTAATAGAAACTATTATGATAGACTAGGACATTTTGCTTAAGGATTTGTTCCAGCAATAATAGTTAGAGAAATACTCGTAAGAAATAATGTGATAAATAAAAAGAGATATTTATCGTTTATTGTTATAAGCATATGTCTTGCTATCAGTGCATCTTATGAACTTATTGAATTTACAGTGGCAAAATTTACTGGAAGTAGTGCTGAAGCGTTCTTAGGAATACAAGGTGATATTTGGGATACTCAATGGGATATGCTTATGGCATTAATAGGTTCAGTTATATCAACTAAATTGTTTACATCATATCATGATAAAAAATTAGCTGAGATATTAACTGAAAAAAATATTTTATGAATATTAAACAATTAATTTATAAGTTTTTTTGAGTTATATTGAAAAAATTATAATATTTGCTATAATAGAAATAAATCATATTATTCTGATATGATTTATTAAATATTAAAATATTTCACAGCATATATTGTGTAAATAATATATAATTGACAATTTATAATATGAATGAAGAAATCTTTGCAAGATTTCTTGGAAGTAGATATTACAAATAAAGGCAATGGAGGAATAGAAATGACACAATTAAGCACACGTTTAGAAGGTTTTACAGAATCAGTAATAAGAAAAATGACAAGGATATCTAATGAATATAATGCAATAAATTTATCTCAGGGATTTCCAGATTTTGATCCGCCAAAAGAAATAACTGATAGATTAAAAGAAGTTGCAGATGAAGGTCCACATCAGTATTCAGTTACATGGGGAGCTCAAAATTTTAGGGACAAGCTAGCTGAAAAGCAGAAAAAATTTATGGGAATAGACATAAATCCAAATGAAAATATAGTTGTAACATGTGGAAGCACTGAAGCAATGATGACTGCAATGATGAGTGTATGTAATATAGGTGATAAGGTTATAGTTTTCTCACCATTTTATGAAAATTATACAGCAGATACAATACTTTCAGGATCAGAACCTATTTATGTACAACTTAAGCCTCCTTATTTTAATTTTGATAAGGATGAACTTAGAAAGGCTTTTGAACAGAAACCAAAAGCTATTGTTGTATGTAATCCTTCAAACCCAACTGGAAAAGTATTCAGCAGGGAAGAACTTGAATATATTGCAGGGCTTGCTGTTGAGTTTGATACATTTGTAATAACAGATGAAGTATATGAACATATGGTTTTTCCTCCATATAAACATACATATATGGCATCACTTCCAGGAATGTTTGAACGTACTATTTCATGCAGTTCTTTATCAAAAACTTATTCAATTACAGGATGGAGACTTGGATATGTAATAGCTTCAAAAGAAGTTATAGAACAATGTAAAAAAGTTCATGATTTCCTTACAGTAGGAGCAGCAGCACCGCTTCAGGAAGCAGCTGTTGTAGGACTTGGTTTTGGACAGGATTATTATGATGAGTTAACAGCACTGTATGATAAAAAAAGAAAAATGTTTTTAGATGGTCTTGACAAAATAGGATTGAAATATTTTGAACCACAGGGTGCATATTATGTTATGGTTGATATATCACAGTTCGGTTTTGAAAAAGATTATGATTTTGCAGTATGGCTTATAAAGAATATTGGAGTTGCAGGAGTTCCAGGATCAAGCTTCTTTAGAGAAGATGTAAATACTTACATAAGATTCCATTTTGCAAAGAAAGAAGAAACTTTAAAAGAAGCATTGAAAAGATTGGAAAAATTAAAGGAATATATGTAAATAAACAAATTTGTTTTGGGTTAAATTTTAATATTTAAGTAAATAAAAGTATTAAAATTAAAAAAAGTGTTGACAAATATAAAAATGGAAATTATACTAGATTTATCAACTTAATAAAAGCAGCTTATCAAGAGTGGTGGAGGGACTGGCCCTATGAAACCCAGCAACCAATATATTGTTCATTTACATTATGTATGGTGCTAATTCCTGCAGTTTTATTTAAACTGATAGATGAGAGAATAATTAATGTGTAATAGTGATTTATTGCGCCAGAGTTTATTCTCTGGTGCATTTTTTAATTTCTAGTAAAGTATAAATATCTGAAATGGTGAAGTATTATCAATTAATTCAGAGTAACTAGATAATAATAATTAATAATCTAAAAATAATGAGAATCCAAGGAGGAATTGAAAATGAAAATTTTAAAAAAATTAGGGGCATTAGCTGTAACAGGAGTTTTAGGATTAAGCCTTGCAGCATGTGGAGGGGCAGACAATAAAACTACTTCACAGTCAGATTCAAAAGCGGGAGAAACTAAAAATATAACAGTTGGTGTATGTCCAGGCCCTTATGGAGATATGGTTAAGGAAGTATTTACACCTTTATTAGAAGAAAAGGGATATAAAGTTGAAGTAAGAGAGTTTAGTGATTATATTCAACCAGATCAAGCACTTAACAATGGAGAAATACAGGCAAACTTAATGCAACATACTGAATATTTAAATAAATTTGCAAAGGATAATAATCTTCAAATAAGTGCAGTAAAAACAGTTCCAACATTAGGAATGGGAATGTTCTCAAACAAATATACATCAATAGATGAAATTCCAGATGGAGCTAAAATAGGTGTTCCAAATGATGGATCAAATTTAGCAAGAGCATTAAATGTATTGAGTGTAAATAACATAATAAAATTAAAAGATGAAGTAGATCCAGCAAAAGCAAGCAAACTTGATATTGCTGAAAACACAAAAAATATTGAACTTGTTGAAGTTGAAGGAGCTCAGCTTGCAAGAAGTATTGAAAGTACAGATGCTTCACTTGTTCCTGGAAATTATGCTTATGCATCAGGTCTTGATTATTCAAAAGCACTTGCAATTGAACCATTAACAGAAAATTATAAAAATGTAGTTGCAGTAAAGACTGAAGATTTAGATAAGGATTTAGGAAAAGATTTTAAAGAAATTATTGAAAGTGATAAATTTAAAGAAGCAATAGAAGGAAGCAAATTTAAAGATTTTTCTAAGCCAGAATGGTGGAAATAATTACAATTATTAAGAAATGACAAAAGGAGGCTTTAAAACATGATTGAGTTAAAAAATATAAGTGTTGATTTTAAAGATAAAGGTCATACTGTTCATGCAGTTGATGATGTAAGTCTTCATATTAATAAAGGAGAAGTTTTTGGAATAGTAGGTTTGAGTGGTGCAGGAAAAAGTACTCTTGTAAGAGTTATAAATCTTCTTCAAAAACCTACAAAAGGCCAGGTGATAATTAATGGAGAAGATATTACCAACTTAAGTGGAAGCAAGCTAAGAAAAAAGAGATTAAATATAGGAATGATTTTTCAGCACTTTAATTTAATAAGTGGAAAAACAATATATGAAAATATTGAATTTGTATTAAAAGCAGATAATTATCCTAAGGAAAAGAGAAAAGAACGAATTGAAGAACTTCTTAAGCTTGTAAATTTAAGTGATAAAAGAGATTCATATCCTTCAAACCTTAGTGGAGGGCAAAAGCAGAGAGTTGGAATTGCAAGAGCGCTTGCCAATAATCCAGAAATACTTTTATGTGATGAAGCAACATCAGCGCTTGATCTTGAAAATACAGATGAAATAATAAATCTTTTAAAAGACATTAAAGAAAAGACAGATATCACAATCGTGTTTATAACTCATGAAATGGATGTAGCAAAAAGACTTTTTGACAGGGTTGCAGTAATGAGCAGTGGTAAAATCGTTGAAATAAATGATGTATACAGCATATTTTCAAATCCTCAGCATGAAGTTACAAAGTCTCTTGTTGAAAGAAATTCAAACATGGAGCTTCCTAAAGAAGTATTTAACCTTATAAAAGAAGGCGAAATTATAAAGGTAAATTATAAAGGCGATGAAAGTTTAAATCCAGTAATATCAGAAGCTGTAAAGAGTTTTAAAGTTCATATAAGCATAATTCATGGAAAGATTGACTATATTGGAGGAAAACCATTAGGAAGCCTTATAATAAACATAATTGGAGAAAAAGAAGAAATTGCAAAAGCAAAGGAATTTATAAAAGAAAATTCATTTCAGACAGAAAGAATTGTAAATCAGTATTTGGAGGTGGTTTAGATGGAAAATACAATAGAAATTTTACAGGCTGAACTTGGAGGAGCAATAGCTGATTCTTTAAAAATGATAATAGCTGCCATGGTAATATCATTTTTTGTAGGGGGAGCATTGGGACTTATATTATATCTTACTTCGAATAAGCTTTTCTTTAAAAATAAAGTTGTAAATTATTGTGCTGGATTTATTATAAATATAATCCGTTCGCTTCCATTTGTAATTTTACTTGTTCTTTTAATACCACTTACAAAGCTTATAACAGGAACTGGAATAGGACCAGAAGCAGCAACAGTTCCAATTACAATTGCATCAATAGCATTTTTTGCAAGACTTAGTGAAGGTGCATTTAATGAAGTAGATAAAGGAGTAATAGAAGCTGCTATTGCAAGTGGAGCAGGATTTTTCTTGATATTAAAAGATGTTTTGATAGTTGAAGCGCTTCCAAGTCTTATAAGGGCAGTAACAGTAAATCTTATAAGCCTTATAGGATTTTCTGCAATGGCTGGTATTGTAGGGGGAGGCGGAATAGGAGACCTTGCAATAAGATATGGTTATTATAGATATGAAACTGGTGTAATGATTGTAACTGTTGTTATTCTTGTAGTTCTTGTTCAGTTTATACAGATAAGTGGTGATTTTATAGCTAAAAAATCTGACAAGAGATAGTATTTAATATGGAAGAAAACATGATGATAAAATACAGATAGAAGTTCTATTGCAATTAAGGATAATTACAAAATATAGGAATAGTTAAATTCTGAGATTGTATGAATTCAATATAAATAAGGAAATTGAGGGGGCTCTGTACAAATGAAATATGAAAGATTGAAAGAACTTATTGATAATAAAAAAATTGTTTTTAAGGATGAGATAGAAGAAAAATATCTTACTGACGGACTAGGAATAAAACATGGTAATGCTGAAGTGCTCGTTTTTGCAGAAAATGAAGATGATGTAAAAAAAGTTATAGATTTTGCAAATGAAAATAAGATAAATGTTACAGTAAGAGGAGCGGGAACAGGACTTACAGGTGCAACTATTCCTATACATGGAGGGATAATACTTGATCTATCTAGAATGAACAAGATTATTGAACTTGATGAAGAAAATTTTACTATAACTGTAGAGCCAGGAGTTCTTCTTAAAGATCTTCAATCATTTGTAGAAGAAAGAAATTATTTTTACCCTCCAGATCCAGGGGAAAAAACTGCAACAATAGGTGGAAATGTAAGTACTAATGCAGGTGGAATGAGAGCTGTAAAGTATGGAGTGACAAGAGATTATGTAAGACAGCTTCAAGTTGTTACTGGTGATGGAAGATCAATAACTGTTGGAAGCAGCACAATAAAAAATAGTTCAGGACTTGATTTGAAAGACCTTATTGTAGGTTCTGAAGGAACACTTGCAGTAATAACAAAGATAGTTCTTAAGATAATTCCAAAACCAGAAAAATGCATAAGCGTACTTATTCCATTTAATACTCTTAAAGATGGAATAAATTCTGTTACGTCAATTATAAAAGCAGACAGCAGCCCTACTGCAATTGAATTTATGGAAAGGGACGTTGCTTCAAATGCTGAAAAGTATCTTGATTTAAAGCTTCCTTATGATGGGGGAAAAGCATTTCTTATTTTAACATTTGATGGTAATGAAACGTCTATAAATATCAACAAGGAAAAAGCTAAAAAAGCTGTATTTGATAATAAAGCATTAGATTTTATTGAACTTGATAGTAAAGAATATGAAGATACTTGGAAAATAAGAGGTGCTTTATGTAGTGCAGTTACTGCTGGAAGTGAGCAGATTCCTATAGATATTGTAGTTCCTATTACAAAAATTTCTGATTTTGCAGAGTCTGCTGCTTATCTTGGAAAAAAACACAATATAAAGGTCATATATTTTGGACATGCTGGTGATGGTAATATTCACTTATGCGTGGTACGTGGAAACCTTGATGAAAAATCATGGAATGAAAGATCTCATAATTTCCTTGTTGATTTATATGGAAAAAGTCATGAATTTAAAGGAATACCATCAGGTGAACATGGAATAGGACTTGATAAAAGGGCATATTTTATTAAGTATGAAAATGAAGAAAACATAAATATTATGAATCAAATAAAAGGTGTTTTTGATAAGAATTTCATATTAAATAAAAATAAGGTTTATTAAAATTATTATGTTATGCGCGATTTAGCTCGAGATACTACTGTGCACATTTAAAATCTATCCTGCAGTTATGTGACAGTTAATACCTTCCGCCTAAGTGTCATAACAGAATATTATGAAATGTTAGCAAGAAATCTGTTCTTATTTAAAACTGCATATAATTCAATATGCAGTTTTTATTTATTTTATAATTTTTAAAAATAGCAGAAGTATATAGAGATGCTTTTTTATATAAAGTTTTGGAGGAAAGGCAATTATGGAGGAAATTATAAAAAAGTATTTTCAATGTTGGCTTGAAAAAAATAAAGAAGGAATAAAAGAAGTTTTCTCTGATGACATAGTATACAGTGAATGTTATGGACCTGAATATCGTGGAATTAATCAGTTATTCAGGTGGTTTAAAGAGTGGAACGACAGAGGAACTGTTTTGCAATGGGACATTAATCAGATTATTTCAAGTGATAAAACTACAATTGCAGAATGGTATTTTAAATGTGAGTATGATGGAAAAATCGAGGGCTTTAATGGTGTTACAATTGCTAAGTTTAATGATTCTATGAAGATATGTAATTTAAAGGAATTTCAATCTAAGGCAGAGCATTATTATCCTTATGGAGAGTGAATATATTTTGATTTTAATGTGTTAACAGAAAAAAGTTCTTACGAAAAAAATTTTTTTCTGTTAAAATATATTATAGAAGAAAAAGAAATAATTTACATAGACTTTTAGAAAATTTATTATTGCATTCAAAAAGTTTCTGTTTTTGTAAAAACAGGGATTTTTATTTTGCATTAATTTTGAAAAATTTTCAGCTGAGATGTACTATGTAGTATTATTTGAAATTAAAAGAATGGAGGATAAAATATATGTTTAAAGTTGATGACTATATTATTTATGGAGGAAATGGCGTATGTAGGGTTGCAGATATAGGTGTACCTGAAATAAGCAGGTCTGATATTGAAAGAGAATACTATACTCTTGAACCTATATATGAAAGTGGAAGAATATTTGCACCAGTAGATAATGAAAAAATTGTCATGAGAAAAGTTATAACAAAAGAAGAAGCAGAAAATATTATAGAAAATATTCCTTCAGTAGAAGTCAATTGGATTGATGACATGAAAGAAAGAGAAAATCAATTTAAAGATATTATTCATCATTATGACTGTAGTGGCTTTGTAAAAATAATAAAGACGCTTCTTGAAAGAAAAAAGAAATGTGCATCTGCTGGCAAGAAAATGTCTACAAGTGATGCAAATTATTTGAAAAAAGCGAAAGAATATTTATGTGGCGAATTTGCTATTGCATTAAATATTCCAAAAGATAATGTTGATGGATACATAAAAGAAAGGCTGAAATCAATGTAACATATTAACAGATATAATTATAGATAAAGTAAGGTGTATAACAGATGAATGAAGTTTATGAGCTTTTGGAAAAGCTTAATATAAGTTATGACAAAGTAGAGCATGAAGCTGTTTATACAGTGAAAGATGCAGAGAACGTAGAAAAATTTATCTGCGGTATTGGGTGTAAAAATTTATTTTTGAAAGATAGAAACAACCGATGTTATATATACATGCTTAAGGAAGAAAAAAGAGCAGATTTTAAAGAACTTTCACATATACTCCAATGTGGCAGAATTAAGTTCGGTTCTGAGGAAGAATTATATAATCATTTAAAACTTAAAAGAGGTAGTGTTACTCCATTAGGTATATTAAATGATAATTCTAAAGTTGTAGTAATTCTGGATAAGGAATTAAGAGGTCATAAAGTTCTTGTTCATCCAAATATAAATACTGCTACGATCTCTCTGGAATATGAAGATTTATTGAAAATAATAAAATATTGTAATAATTCATATATTGAAATTTGAATTGCTAACAGTACCAAAATCATCTCATGATAATTGTATTATATTGTATAAGATATTTATGGATTGATTGAATAAAAATTAACATATAGGTCAATAATATATTTGAATCAATAATATCATACAATAGAAATAGAGGTGAGTAATATGGGAGAAAATATTAGAGCTATACGAAAAGGCTGGAAAGAATTCAATGGAACATGGTATTATTTTGATAATGAAGGGAAAAAGAAAACCGGATGGCTTAATTTCAAAGGAACCTGGTATTACTTGGATCAAGATGGAGCAATGGTACATGATACTGTAATTGATGGATATAGAATAAATTCAAATGGAGTATGCATGAATAGAATGAATAAAAATGATGAAGAAACGATTCTAGATTATATGGTTTTTGATGAGTATGGCATTACAAATTAAAATAAAGTGTGTAGATTAAGAATATTAACTTTAAAGTATATTAAGTTAATATTCTTAATTTATATGTTAGTGTATTATGTTAATATATAGAGAGAAAACAGTGCATAAAAAATTATTAGCAAATACTTATGAAAACTGTATATTAATGCGGATTGTTTTGATATAATTTAGTTGATTAAAAAACATGAATTTGGAGAAATGTCTTAAGTGAAGATATTTAATTATAAAAATAATCATCTTATGAAATTATAAAATTTATATAAAGGTATTATGATTGATATAAAAAGAAAATATATAATTTCTTTTGTTGGAGCTGGAGGAAAGACTACTTTAATCTTCAATTTGGCAGAAGAGTTAAAAAAACTTGGAAAGAAAGTTATTATAACTACAACTACAAATATGTTTATATGTGAAAAATATTTTCTGCCAATTAATGATTTAACTGAAATTAAAAGAAATTTAGATATACACTCTATAACTGTAATAGGAAAACCTGTAAATAATAAGAAATTTACTGCTTTAGAAAATATAAATTATAATGAACTTTTGGCTTTATGTGATTTTGTTCTTATAGAAAGTGATGGATCAAAAAGGCTTCCATTAAAAGTGCCAGCAGATTATGAACCAGTTATAGCTGATGGAACAGATATTATTGTTGGAGTTTCTGGAATTGACTCAATAGGAAAAACCATAAATGAAGCGTGCCATAGAAAAGAACTTGTATGTAGTTTTTTTAACACAGATGAAGAACATATCATATCAGAAAATGATATTGCAAAGATACTATCAGATAGTAATGGCACAATGAAAGGATTAAGAGAATTGGATGAAAAGAGAGTATCTGAAGGAAAGGGCAAAGTCACTTATGTTGCAGTTATAAACAAGTGTGATACAGATGAGTTTCTTAAAAGAGGAGAAATCATTGGAGCTTTATTAGAAGAAAAAAAAATTAACAATCTTATTACGAGTTTTAAGGAATGAACGAAAGGAAGAAAGAAATAATGATATTAATAAAAGGAGCTGGAGATCTGGCAACAGGTATAGCGCACAGATTAAAAGTATGTGGATTTTCAATTGTCATGACTGAAATAGAGATGCCGACTACAGTGAGAAGAACAGTAGCCTTTTCTCAAGCAGTATTTGATGGAAAAACTGAAGTGGAAGGTGTAAAAGCGGTATTAGTTCATAATTTTAATGAAATAAATGAAGTCCTAAATGATGGTAATATACCTGTAATTATTGATCCAGAGTGCAAAGCTGTTAAAAAAATAAAGCCAGATATTGTTGTAGATGCAATTATAAGTAAAGTAAACTGTGCTAAAACATTTATAAATGATGCTCCTGTAGTAATTGCTGTAGGTCCAGGATTTAAAGCAGGTGCTGACTGTCATTGTGTTATTGAAAGTCAAAGAGGACATTATTTGGGCAGAACTATTTATCATGGAAGTGCTATACCTGATACAGGAATTCCAGGAAATATTGGAGGATATACTGTTGAAAGAATAATAAGGTCATGTGAAGACGGAATTATTATACCTATGGTTAATATAGGAGACTATGTTGAAAAAGGACAGACAATAGCATATGTGAAAACAAACTCTGAAAAAGCAGATGAATATAGAAAAAAATATATCTATGCAGAAATATCAGGAATTGTAAGAGGAATGCTTCAAGAAGGAGTTAAAGTTTATAAAGGGATGAAAAGTGGTGACATTGATCCTAGATGCGAGAAAAAACATTGTTTTACCATATCAGATAAAGCACGTTCAATAGCAGGCGGAGTTCTGGAAGCTATATTAACTTTGGCTAATAAACGAGAGTTGTAACATATAAGCAAAATTAATAAGACATATGGATGGAGAGCTTAAAATGGGGAATAAATTATATGAAAATTTGATAGAAGAAATAAATGAAAATGGAGAAGCAAAGGTACTCACTGTTGTTAGTAATAATGAGAATTTTGGAAAAAGAATAGTTATTAATAAAGGCAGCACGGATGAATTTTTAAAAACTATCATTAATGAAATTGATTTAAATAGTGGAACATCTCTATATAAAATTGGGAATGAAGAAGTATTTTTTGAAAATATAGCAGGAAAACCTAAACTTATAATATGTGGAGGAGGTCATATTGCACTTCCTCTAAGCATAATGGGTAAAATGCTTGAATTTGAAGTTGTAGTTATAGATAACAGAAAAGAGTTTGCTAATATGGAAAGATTTTCTCATGTGGACAGAGTTATATGTGAAGATTTTGAAGAAGCTCTTAATAAAGAAAATGTAAATGGTAATACATATATTGTAATTGTTACAAGAGGACATAAAGATGATAAAAAATGCTTGAAAAAAGTTTTAAGAACAAATCATAAATATTTAGGAATGATAGGCAGCAGGGGCAAGGTTGCAATTACTTTTAATTCGTTAAAAGAGGAAGGCTATACTCAGGAAGAACTGGATACTGTATATAGTCCTATAGGATTGAAAATAGGTGCACAGACACCTGAAGAAATATCTGTAAGCATATTTGCAGAAATAATAAAAGTAAAAAATGAAAAATTATGGTGCAATATTGAAGACAAAATTCTTAATAAAATAAGTTCTGAAAAAGAAGATATGGTACTTGCTACTATAATTGAAAAGAAAGGATCTTCACCAAGAGGAATTGGAGCTAAAATGCTTGTATTAAAAGATGGGTCCTTTATTGGAACTGTTGGTGGTGGAAGTGTTGAAAATGCAGTTTATGAAAAAGCAAAGGAACTTATAAAACTAAAAAAATCTCATGTTGAATCTTACAATTTATCTAATTCAAAAGCTTCTACACTTGGCATGATATGTGGAGGAACTGTAAGAGTATTTTTTGAATATATAAAAGTTCAATAAGCATGTGGCGTTTAAAATCCATGTTATTAAGTTTGAAAATAGATAATAAAAAATTTGTTACGTTATTTTTAATTATTAGAAATTGTATTATTAATTAGAAAATATGTATTTGAAGAACAGAAAAGGAGAAAAAATGAACAAAATAATTGATGCAAAAGGGAAAAATTGTCCGATACCAGTTATAATGGCAAAAAAAGAAATTGATAATGGAGGAGACTCTTTCATTGTTGAAGTAGATAATAAAATAGCAGTTGAAAATCTTAAGAAACTAGCTAAAAATCAAGGATTTTATAGTACTGTAAAAGAGGAAGAAAATAAATTTTCAGTAGTATTTACTAAAGAATGTGAAGAATGCAATGAAATATTATCGAAATTAAATAATAAATCTTTATTAGGAAATTGGGCTGTGTTTATTGGAAAAGAAATAATAGGAGAGGGAGACAATGAACTTGGAAAAAATTTAATGAAGATGTTTTTCTATACATTGAGTGAAAGTGATAATCTTCCTAAATATATATTGTTTATGAATGGAGGAGTAAAAGTTCCTACATTAAATGAACAGGCAGCAGAACATTTGAAAGATATTGAAGAAAAGGGTACAGAAATAATGGTCTGCGGAACATGTTTAAATTTCTATAATCTTGAAGACAAACTTAAAGCAGGAAAAGTGAGTAATATGTATGATATATCCAATGCCATGAAAGAAGTAGATAAGGTGATAACTTTATAATTAAGAATGATTATTTATGTTATATATAAATTATTATTGGAGATTTAATTCAAATAATGGGGCTGATGCATTATTTTTTAGGCATAGTCCCATTATTTGCTATTTTATAATTATATGTTTTTCAGTAAACTCTTTAGTCTGTCCTATAATTTTGCAGTATGGAGTGAATTCTTCCATTCTTGATACATATTCCAAAGCATCTTTTTCAGGCATTGATAAAAGAAGGCCTCCAGAAGTTTGAGGATCAAGAAGAACATCTATTGTTTCTTGTTGTACATTTTCAGCAGTTTTAAAATTCTTTTTAAGATATTCAAGATTATTATACATCCCCTCTGGAATTATTCCCATAGAAGCATAATTTAATGCATCTTTTATAATAGGAACATTATCTGAAAATATTTCAATAGTTTTATTGCTTCCTTTTGCCATTTCAAAACTATGTCCAATTAAACTGAATCCAGTCACATCAGTACATGAATTTACTTTTAGTCCCAATGTGTTTTCTTTTGCAAGTTTGTTTAAGGTTGTCATTATGTCTGAAACTTCTTTTATTTTAGCATCTGTAAGAAGTTCTGCCTTTGATGCAGTATTCATTATTCCTATGCCGATAGGTTTGGTAATAACAATAAGATCACCATCTTGTGAATTACTGTTTGTGAGAATTTCATTTGGATGTGCAAAACCACTTACTGACAATCCATATTTGGGAATAGGATCAGCAATCGTATGTCCTCCTGCAATTACTGCTCCAGCTTCTAAAACCTTATTGTATCCTCCTGCAAGGATTTCATGCATTATTGCTGGGTCAAGACAGGATGGAAAACAGAGAAGATTCATAGCAGTGGCAGGATTTCCTCCCATTGCATAAATATCACTTAAAGCATTAGCGGCTGCAACTTGACCAAATGTATAAGGGTCATCTACCATTGGAGGGAAAAAATCTACTGTTTGAATTATTGCAGTTGATTCATTTATTTTATAAACACATGCATCGTCATTTGTATCAAATCCTACTAAAAGATTGGAATTTTGAAATTTTGGAAGGGTTTCTAAAGCTTTCTCTAAGGTTGCAGCACCAATTTTAGCAGCACATCCTGATGTTTTTGCAAGAGAGGTCAATTTTATTTTTTCTTTCATGTATTTATTCACATCCTTAATTGAAATATATATTTTTTAATTTGGTTTATAACATATTTTAAGTTCATAATTTAATAATAGTATTCTAAACCCCATTTTTTATTATATCATGTATAGTATAGGAATCAATTAATATACAAAAAATATTAAAATTCGTGAAAATAATTTGAAAATGTATATAAAACAAATGAATATTGAATTTTACATGAAGTATAAGAATAAAAAAATTTAAAAAACGTACAATTAATAAAAAAGTCTACACATTTTCGTAGAAATATGATAAAATACAAAAGAAATACGTACAATTTGTTGAAAAGAATATAAAATATTCGGAAAAACTAGGGGGATAATATGAAAAAAGGAAGCATTTATGAATTAGACGGAAGAGTATCATTAGGGCAGGCAATTCCATTAGGAATTCAACATGTTCTTGCCATGTTTTTAGGAAATGTTTCACCACTTATTATTGTGTGTGGACTCTTAGATATTCCAATTGAAACAAAATCTATACTTATACAGAATTCAATGTTTGTAGCAGGTATAGCTACTATGATTCAGTTATATCCATTTTTTAAAGTTGGAAGCGGACTTCCAGTAGTAATGGGGACAAGTTCTGGATTTATTGGAACAGAAAAAGCAATTGGTTCTGCTTATGGGTATAATGCTATAATGGGAGCTTCGTTAATTGGAGCATTGCTTGAAATAATTTTAGGATTTTTTATAAAACCACTTAGAAAATTATTTCCACCAATAGTTACAAGTCTTGTAGTAATATCTATTGGTTTATCACTTCTTCCTGTAGGAGTAAAGTATTTTGCAGGAGGTGCAGGTGCTGCAGATTTTGGGTCACCAAAACATTTGCTTGTAGGAACTATAGTAATAACTGTAATAGTTGTGCTTCAGAATTTTGCAAAAGGTTTTGTAAAATCATCAGCAATACTCATTGGAATAATAACAGGGTATATTGTGGCTGTATGTATGGGAATGGTTGATTTTACAGCAGTTAAGGAAGCAGTATGGATAAGCCTTCCAAAACCTTTTGCAATGGGATTTGAATTCAGACTGGATGCAATAATTTCAATGTGCATAATGTATGTAGCAACAACAGTGGAAACAATTGGAGATATATCTGCAATTGCTGTTGGAGGACTTGACAGAGAAGCAACTGATAAGGAATTATCAGGAGGGGTTGTTGCAGATGGAGTATCAAGTTTAATTGCAGCGTTATTTGGCATAGCACCAAATACATCATTCAGCCAGAATGTAGGTCTTGTTGCAGTTACAAAGGTAGTAAATAGATTTGTAATAATGACAGGTGCAGTATTTTTAATTTTAGCAGGATTTTTCCCAAAATTAAGTGCACTATTATCTGTAATGCCTCAGTCAGTGTTAGGAGGAGCAGCAGTAATAATGTTTGCAATGATTTTTGTAAGTGGCCTTCAATCATTAATGCGTGAAGGGTTAGATGGAAGAAATGGACTTATTGTTGCATTAGCAATTGGAATTGGTGTTGGAATCGGAAATGTACCAGAATCATTAGGCCAGCTTCCAGCATATATAGGACAAATATTTGCAGAAAATGGAATAATAATGACATTTGTTATTGCTACTATTTTAAATCTTATACTTCCAAAAGAAAAAAATCAGAATAATACAGACAATGTGGAAATGTGATGATTTTTAGTGTTCAACAAAGTGCAGTTAAGATTAAAAATATAATATTTTTCAAAAATTTGAATTTTTATATATTATTTATTATAATGATTTTAATATAAAGAAGATCCACTAGCTATAAATATGGTAAAGTGGATTTTTCTATGGCATAAACAAAAGTACAAGGTGTGGAGGGAAAATATTTGTTTACAATCAAAAATTATGTAGTTGCAGAGAGCTTGGAACAGGCTTATGAACTTAATCAGAAGAGAAACAATATTATTTTAGGTGGTACAGGATGGCTTAAAATGGGAAGCAGAAATATACAAACAGCAATTGATTTGTCAGCTCTTGGATTAGATACTATTGAAGAAGATAAAGAATATTTTAAAATAGGATGTATGTGTACATTAAGGCAGTTAGAGGTAGATAAGAATTTAAATTCTTATTTTGATGGTGCTATTTCTAAGGCATTAATTCATATAGTAGGAGTACAGTTTAGAAACTGTGCAACTATTGGAGGAAGCATATATTCACGATTTGGTTTTTCTGATATTCTCACTTGTTTTCTTGCATTAGATTCATATGTTGAGTTATATAAAGGTGGAATTATTCCATTAACTAAATATAAAGACATGGATTATGATAATGACATTGTAGTCAGAATAATAGTAAAAAAAGATAATAGAAGAGTGTTTTATCTTACTCATAGACATTCTGCAACGGATATTCCTGCACTTGCTGTAGCAGTTTCTAAAGAGGATAACAAATGGAATATCGTAATTGGAGCAAGGCCACAAAGAGCTATTAGTATAGATGGAACAGAGTTCTTAAGTGAAAATCCTACAGAAGAGGAAAGAAGCAATTTAATAAAATATATAATGAAAAATGTGAAGTTTCAAGGTAATATGAGAGGAAGCAAGGAATATAGAAAAGTATTAGCACAGACTCTTATATTAAGAAGTATAGATGGAGTTTTGAAATAGATAAATTAAAAGAATTGTTGCAGATTATTTGTATTTATTTAAAAGAATAATAATGAAATTTGATTGAATGATTAATCCGTGCAATATATTTTAGATGAAAATAGGAGGAATATATGGAAATTAAATTGTGGATAAATGATAAATTATATATAGACAATATTGAACCTGATATAATGCTTGTTGATTTTGTAAGGAGTAAAGGATATTTCAGCGTGAAAAGAGGATGTGAAACTGCTAATTGTGGGTTGTGTACAGTTCATTTAGAAGGAAAACCTATTTTATCATGCAGTACTCTTGCAGTCAAAGCTAATGGAAAGCATGTTACAACTTTGGAGGGGCTGCAAAAAGAAGCAGAAGAATTTGGAGCATTTATGGCTGATGAAGGAGCTGAACAATGTGGATTCTGTAGTCCTGGATTTGTTATGAATGTTATTGCCATGAAAAGAGAATTGAAAAATCCTACAGAAGAAGAAATAAAATACTATTTAGCAGGTAATTTATGCAGATGTACAGGGTATATGAGTCAGCTTAGAGCTGTTAAAAAGTATTTGAATGAGGTTAAGGAGGACTGATTATATGAAATTTGTAAATAAAGGAATAAGAAAAAAAGATGCTATGTCACTTATTACTGGAAAGCCAGTTTATACAGATGATTTAGCACCAGCAAATTGTCTTATAGTTAAAGTGCTTAGAAGTCCTCATGCTCATGCTTTAATTGATGAAATAAACATTTCTATAGCAAAAAAGGTTCCAGGAATTGAATGTATTCTGACTTATAAAGATATGCCCAAATCAAGATTTACAATGGCAGGCCAGTCTTATCCAGAACCAAGTCCATA
The DNA here is from genome assembly GCF_934754915.1 of uncultured Clostridium sp. Taxonomy (GTDB): domain Bacteria; phylum Bacillota; class Clostridia; order Clostridiales; family Clostridiaceae; genus Clostridium. The sequence continues at coordinate 15,474 of NZ_CAKVKB010000010.1, read as the reverse complement.
TGATAGACTTATTTTAGATAAAAGATTAAGATGTGTAGGCGATCCAGTTGCAATTGTAGCAGGAGAAAACGAAAAAGCAGTAAATAAGGCTTTGAATTTAATAAAGGTTAAATATGAAGCTTTAGAACCAGTTTTAGATTTTAGAAAAGCCAAAGATAACAAGATTTTAGTTCATCCTGAAGAAGATTTTAAAGCTCTATGTGATGTTGGGGCAGATAATAAGAGAAATTTATGCGCTACTGATAAATTTGAGTATGGAAATGTTGAAGAGGAACTTAAAAAATGTGCTCATGTAATAGAAAAAACATATCATACAAAAGCAAATAGTCAGGCTATGATGGAAACATTTAGAGCATTTACACAACTCGATACATATGGAAGATTAAATGTTACAAGTGCCACACAGATTCCTTTCCATGTAAGACGTATTTTATCAAATGCTCTTGAAATACCAAAATCAAAGATACGAGTAATAAAACCTAGAATTGGCGGCGGATTTGGTGCAAAACAGAGCGTTGTTGCAGAAATATTTCCAGCTATAGTTACATTAAAGACAGGAAAACCTGCAAAGATGGTATTTACAAGAAAAGAAACTTTTACAAATGGAAGCCCTAGACATGAAATGGAAATAAAGGTGCGTTTAGGATCTGATGAAAATGGAATAATTAAAGCAATTCATGTATATACCTTATCTAATGCAGGAGCTTATGGAGAACATGGACCAACAACTGTAGGCCTTTCTGGTCATAAATCAATGCCATTATACAGTACTCCAAAAGCTTATAAATTTGACTATGATGTTGTTTATTCAAATACTATGGGCGGAGGCGCTTATAGAGGATATGGTGCTACACAGGGAATATTTGCCGTTGAATCAGCAGTAAATGAACTTGCAGCAGAACTTAATATGGATCCAATTAAATTAAGACAGATAAATATGGTGAAAGAAGGCGACATAATGCCTGCCTATTATGGTGAAAAAGCTGACAGCTGTGCACTTGATAGATGTCTTGAAAGAGCAAAGAAAATGATTGACTGGGATAACAAATATCCAGCAAGGGATATGGGAAACGGAAAAGTAAGGTCAGTGGGAATGGCACTTGCAATGCAGGGATCAGGTATTTCAAATGTAGACACTGCAGCTGTTGAAATAAAATTAAATGATGATGGATTCTATACTCTTATGATTGGTGCAGCTGATATGGGAACAGGGTGTGATACAATTCTGTCACAAATGGCAGCTGACTGTTTAGACTGTGATGTTGATGATATAATTGTTCATGGAGTTGATACAGATCAGTCACCATATGATACAGGATCTTATGCATCAAGTACTACTTATATAACAGGGGGAGCTGTTGTTAAGACTTGTGAAACATTAAAGAAAAAAATTCTTGATGAAGCATCCAAAGAACTTGATTGTTCTGTTAAAGATCTTATTTTTGAAGGAAGAAAAGTGGTTTCATTAGATGGTACTAAAGAAATTACTTTAAAGGATTTAGCCAATAGAAGCTATGTGGCAGGAGTAAATACAATAAGTGCAAGTGAAACAAATTATTCACCAATATCTCCACCACCATTTATGGTAGGTATGGTTGAAACAGAAATAGATATGTATACTGGTGCAGTTGAAATAATTGATTTTGTTGCAGTTGTTGACTGTGGAACTGTTATAAATCCAAATCTTGCAAGAGTTCAGACTGAAGGAGGTATTGCACAGGGAATTGGAATGGCTTTATATGAAGATATAACTTACAATGAAGCAGGAAAAATGCGAAATGATTCATTCCTTCAATACAAAATCCCTTCAAGACTTGATGTTGGAAATATAAGAGTTGAATTTGAAAGCAGCTATGAGCCTTCAGGACCTTTTGGTGCAAAATCTATAGGAGAAATTGTTATAAATACTCCATCACCAGCTATTGCTCAGGCTGTATATAATGCAACTAAAGTTAATATAAGAACTTTGCCTATAACATCTGAAAAAATAGTTATGGGTATGATTAAGAACAATAAAATTACTAAATAAATAGAGTTTTTTATTCAGGATAAAAAATAGGTGTGTTAAAATAAAAATATATTTAATATCCATAGTTATTAAAGCCATAGAAATAAGTTCATTCATCATATTTCTGTGGCTTTTATATTTATCTGGTGGTATTATTATCATATAAAATTTCTAATTTGATTAATAAATAGCTAGCGATTAGATGTATTTTGATATTTATAGTAGTGTAAAGATGTATAATAATCATAAATATAATACTAGAGTACATTGAAGAAGATTTTATTATTTAATGTTTTAAAAGGAGACAATATTATTATGAATTATGATATAAAAATAAGGACTGCACGTTTAGAAGATGCAGAGGAACTTTTAAAGATTTATGCACCATATGTAGAGAATACAGCAATTACATTTGAATATGAAGTTCCATCAGTTGAAGAATTTGCTGGAAGGATAAAAAGTGTTTTAGAAAAATATCCGTATCTTGTAGCAGAATATGAAGGTGAAATTTTAGGATATGCATATGTAAGTCCTTTTAAAGAAAGAGCAGCTTATGACTGGGCTGTTGAAACATCTATATATGTGAAAATGAATAAAAAAAGAATGGGAATTGGAAAAAAGCTATATAATGAATTAGAAAAAATTTTAAAGGCTCAGGGAATTTTGAATTTGAATGCTTGTATTGGATATCCTGAAAAGGAAGATGAATATCTTACAAAAGATAGTGTAGCTTTTCATAAAAAGCTTAGATATAGTCTTGTAGGACAATTTCATAAATGTGGTTATAAATTTAACAGATGGTATGACATGGTTTGGATGGAAAAGCATATTGGAAAACATTTAGAAAATCAGTGTAGTGTAAAATTATTTAAAGATATAGAAGAAGGAATATAAGATAATTTATAAAACAGCATTATTTCAATTTAGGAGGGTTAATGTGTGAAAATAAATCTTATATTGCTTGCTTCAGGTTTCAGCAGAAGATTTAATAAAAACAAGCTCCTTACAGATTTTAAAGGAAAGCCTCTTTACATGCATGTTATTGATACAGTTACAAATATGACATCAGATTATCAGTGCAAAAAAGTCTGTTATAATGAAAATGAAGCATATATATTTAGCAAAATAATATGTGTAACACAGTATAAAGAAATAGAGAAAAACTTAAAAGACAAAAAATCAGGAATTTATGTTGTCATAAATAATAATGCTTATCTTGGAATTTCTAGTTCTATAAAAGCAGGTATAAGTTATGATACTGAAGCTGACGGATATATGTTTATGGTATGTGATCAGCCTTATATAACTCAAGATACAGTTTTTAATATCATAGAGGAATTTGTACAGGGGAAAAAGGAGATAGTTGCAGCAGGAATTAAATATGAAAAAAAGTTATCAGAAGATGAAGAAAATATAACTATAGGAAATCCAGTTGTGTTTTCAAAAAAATATATTGGTGAACTTATGAAACTCACAGGGGATAAGGGAGGAAAAAAAGTAGTAATGAATCATCTTGATGATGTTGAAATTGTTTATTGTAGAAATATATCAGAACTTCAGGATATAGATACATATGAGGATTATAAGATTCTTAATAATAAATCATAAACTTTTATATAGTAGTCATATAAGAAATTTATTTAAGGATTTTTTGTAAAATATTTTATAGGATTTATTAAATTTAACTTTTGGAGGAAAATGTAAATGAGTATTGAAATTAGAAAATATGAAGAAAAGTATATTAAAGAAGCAATTAATATATGGAATGAAGTAGTTGAAGATGGAGTAGCATTTCCACAGCTTGATTTTCTTACAGAGGAAAATGGAAATGAATTTTTTAAGGAGCAGTCATTTACAGGAATTGCTTATGATGATGATACTGACGAAATTGTTGGATTGTACATACTTCATCCCAATAATATAGGAAGATGTGGACATATATGCAATGCAAGTTATGCAGTAAAAAAGGAAATGCGAGGACATCATATTGGAGAAATTTTGGTTACTCATTGTATAGAAAAGGGAAGTGAACTTGGATTTAAGATTCTTCAATTTAATGCTGTTGTAGCTTCAAATAAGTATGCACTTCGTCTATATGAAAAACTAGGATTTATTAAACTTGGAACTATTCCAAAAGGTTTTTTAATGAAAGATGGAACTTATGAAGATATAATTCCTCATTACCATATGTTATAAAAAACACAAGTATATTAAATATGTATTTTTTCACTTAACAATGTACAATTGGTTTATCAAATTTTCATATGGTAACATGTTGTTAAAATACAATGTTGGAATTTATATGAAATAATATGGGGGAAAAATAGGTATGAATGATGTAGAAGTAAGATTTGATATTAAAAAATTAAAAGAAAATTTTTTTTATTGTGTAAAAGAAGAATTGAATAAGTTTGCAAAAACCAAAGAGAATAAAGACGTGTATGCAATAGTATTTGATTGTGATAATAGTGTTGGACAAGTAGTTATAAGAGCTGGTAATATAAAGAGATACAAAGAAAGTCTTATAGATTTTGATAAGTATGCAGATATGTATGAACCTTATGGAAAAATTGGAATTAGAGGCTATAAATATAGTGTGGGAGATTTTGATTTTATTGAAGTAACATTTAATGAATATGTCACAAAATTTTTTGATATATATTATTATGTAATGACTGGAGAAGAACCTTATTATGATTATGAAGATGAGGATTATGAAGAAGAAACAGTAATTGACGTTACACTTGAAATGAAACAGGATTATAAGATATTTTTTGAGGAATTGATACTTGACTGTATAAATAAATTAAAAAATGTTACTGAAAATATAGATAAAACAGATGATTTTATAATGTACATGTGTTATCATGACTGCTCTGATGAAGATGCAGAAGAACTTATGAAAAAAACAGTAGATAAGGAACTTTTTGAAAAACTTCTTAAAGACAGCTATATAAATTAATGTTTAAATTTTTTGTTTAAAATTAGAGATAAGATTTCATATAAATATAAAATCTTATCTCTATAATAATATGTATTAATGCATGTTAGAACTGGATTTTAATTGTAAGGATTACTTTTAACAAAATTTTCTATAAAATAATTTAGAAATCTTACATCATCTGTAAGCTCTGGATGAAATGATGAAGCAAGCATGTTTTTCTGTTTTACAGCAACAATTTTATCTTTTACTTTACAAAGAACTTGCACATCTTTATCTACTTCAACAACATAAGGAGCTCTTATAAATACAAGTTCAATTTTATCTTTTCCTACTTCATCAATTGTTTCATATGTTTTAAAACTGTCAATTTGAGTTCCAAAAGCATTTCTTTTAACTTTTATATCCATAATTCCTAAATGTTTTCTCTGATCATTTTCTATGTCTTTTGCAAGAAGAATCATTCCAGCACAAGTTCCCCATACTGGAAGTCCATTTAGTATTTTGTTTCTTAAAGGTTCCATAAGTCCTGTGATATTTAAAAGTCTTCCAATTGTTGTGCTTTCACCACCAGGAAGTATAATAGCATCAATATAATTTAAATCTTCTTCTTTTTTTACTTTAATAGGTTCATGACCAAGCTTTTGTATCTGATTTATATGTTCAATGATGTCGCCTTGAAGTGATAAAACGCCTATTTTCATTTTACCATCCTCTTTCTGCATATTTGGTAGCAACTTCTTTAGCATTTATACCACTCATTGCACCACCTAAATCTTCAGATACTTCAGCAAGTTTTGCTGGATCATTATAATAAGTAGTAGCAAGAACAATTGCTTTTGCTCTTTTTTCAGGGTTGTCTGATTTAAAGATTCCAGATCCTACAAAGACACCATCACATCCAAGTTGCATCATTAGAGCTGCATCTGCAGGAGTTGCAATTCCACCTGCTGCAAAGTTAACTACAGGAAGTTTTCCGTTTTCCCATACATATTTTACTAAATCATAAGGAGCACCATGATTTTTGGCAATTGTCATAAGTTCTTCCTTTGAAGCTTTCTGTATTTCTTTTATCTGTTCAGTCATTGTTCTCATATGTGTTACTGCATTAACAACATCTCCAGTTCCAGCTTCGCCTTTTGTTCTTATCATTGAAGCACCTTCACCAATTCTTCTTAAAGCTTCACCAATGTTTGTTACACCACATACAAAAGGAACTTTAAAGCTTTCTTTGTCTATATGGTATTTATCATCAGCTGGAGTAAGAACTTCGCTTTCATCAATAAAATCAATATTTAATGCTTCCAAAATCTGAGCTTCAACAAAATGTCCTATTCTAACTTTGGCCATAACTGGTATTGACACAGCCTCTTGTATTTCTTTTATCATTTTAGGATCAGACATTCTAGCGACTCCACCTTCTTTTCTTATATCAGAAGGAACTCTTTCAAGTGCCATTACTGCACATGCCCCAGCTTTTTCTGCAATTATTGCTTCTTCTTTGTTTGTTACATCCATTATAACTCCGCCCTTTAGCATTTGAGCAAGATTTTTGTTTACATCTTTTCTATTCATAATTTTAAAACCCCCTTTTGTTTATGAACTTATGTTACTATATATACCCATACATTTCAAATGTATGGGTACAATTATAAAAAAGAAATTATATGCCAGAAATTTTGTGATAAAATTCTGGCAGTATATATGATTGAAACTAACAACATTCTGAATCGCAGTCACAATCAGAACTACAACAGCATTTACAATGCTTTTTATGCTTACAGTGTTTTTTTTTATTGGAATTTTTTTCAGAACCTGTATTACAGCATTTGGAACAGGTTTCTACGGCATTATCGACTAATTTGTCGAGAATACATGATACATTGTTTACAAGCTGAGAATTTGAGTTCATAAAATAATTTGCAGTATATTGTGTAGTCCACCAATAAAGAATTATGAGAAGTATTATTAAGGCTTGATACTGCTTTGAAATGAGACCAAATCCCTGAAGACCGTTAACTTCTCCGGCACGGTAAGCATTTTCGTAACAATGGTTTAAACATGCATTTTCATCTGAACAGGTGCTTGAAGTACTACTGCGGGAAGTATCACTATAAGAAGTATCACTACGGGCAGTGTTTCTCATTCCAAGGGTTTCATTAAGTTCATTAATACTGTTGCTTAAGTTATTAAAATCACAGTTAAGCTCATTTATGCATCCAAAATCGTCCATAAATTTTTTATCCTTTAAAAATATAATGTTATAATTTTATTCTATGGAAAATATCAGTATTATGCTTATGTTTTCAAACAAAAATTTGATTTTTTATATGCATCAGATAAATATTAATCTTGTAACATGTAACACATGCTGATTTTTTGATAATTTTTCTAATTAAGAATAATTTTAAGTAATATTTTTGATTCACAAATATATAAATATTAATACGATTGATAATTTATGAAGAAATGAGAAAAATCAATCAACCAATTCAAATGGGAGAATATTTATGGAAATAAATAAGGTTGTGAATATAAGAAACAAATTATTAAAAAAAACGAATTATGACTGTATTGATTGTAAGATATATACTCCTGAGATGGTTAAAAAATATAAAGAATGTTTCAAATTTACTATGAAGGTTACAAAACATCATGACAAGACTTTGTTTATAATGTATAAAAAAGTTGAACAATGGTATATGAATAATGATATAAATTGGAATTTAGAAAAAGTTCATATAAGGACCAAACTTGGTTCTTATACAAGTGGAGGATGTGGCATAGAAGCTTCACTTCTTGCAGGTCTTACAGCAAGCGGAATTTTTACATATATGGATGCATATATGAAAAGATTAAATCCAATATCATTGATAATTTATATAGCTGCAATGCTATTTTTGGGAGTAAAAGTCCTTGCTAATGAAGATAGGAATGTGGAGATGTATAATATGTTTTTAGAGGTAATAGAGGAGTTGGAGAAAAAAGTATAAGTTGATTGAGTATATAAATATCAAAATTTACACAATATATTTTTGTGAAAGGATGTGTTGTGCATGAATGATAAATATAGTAGAAAAGATAATATTAATAGCTGTACATGTGAAACATCATGTGGGTGTTGTAGCAAAGAAAAAGATACTTTAAAAAATGAAACAAATATTAAATTATCAAGTGGATATAATGAGAAAAATGATGGAAATAATTCATGGACTTCCGTAGCACAAAATTATGATATAAAAGAATCTTGTAAAGATAACAAGAAAAATGAAGGAAACAATCAATGGTGTTCGACTTGTAAATAACAAACTACAATATTTAAGGTAGTAATAAAAGGGAGCTGGAATAGTTCCCTTTTATTTATGAAAGTAATAGATAGAATATTATAATTAGTGATTATTTAAAATATTCTCAAATAAGAACGTATGTTTAAAAATATATAATTATGATATAATTATGAAATGAAAAAATTATTAATAGTACGAAAAAACTTTCAAGGGAATAATTTCTAAAAGTATAAAGATTAATTAGGAGAATATATGTCAGAAGAGTTAAAAAGTATATTAGATAATGTAATATATTTGGATATAGAAACAACAGGATTAGATGAAGTAAATAGTGAAATAATAGAAATAGGTGCAGTTAAAATTAAAAATAATAAGATTACAACTTTTGAAACATTAATAAGACCAAGAGGGCGTGTTCCTGTTGAAATATACAATTTATGTACAGGATTAAGCAAAGAAGAATTATTTAGAGCGCCATGGATAAATGCTGTCAGAAAAAAATTATTTGAATTTTTAGAGGATTTGCCTATTATATGTCATAATGGAAATTTTGAAAAGAAATTTTTCAAAGTCCATTTTCCGGATATCAGAAATGAGATAATGGATTCCATGGAATTTGCTGCAATACTCGAACCGTATCATAAAGAATATAACTTAGATGCTCTTATGAAAAATATTACAATTATGAATAAAAGTGAAATACATAGAGGACTTGACGATTCTATAAATACTTTGAAAGTTGTAAACAGTCTTTTGTGTAGATTATGGATTAAAGAAGAAAAGCGGCTTAAAAAAAGAACATTATATGAGACCATAAATAAAAATTATCCATATCTTAAAAAATGGGCATGGAATAAATTTCTTTTAAGACCTCCCTTTTTTATTTCTGATGAATATGACTATGTATCATATGAAAAAAAGAAAAAAGAAGAAGTTGTTCTTGATGAAGTTGAGATTGATTATAAATTATATGAAGAGCTTTTAAAAGATGAAAACATATGGAATAATGGAGGAGATTTCGGTTATACTTACAGAAAAAGTCAACTGGAATTTTCTAAAAGAATTCGTGAAAATTATGAAAAAGGAGAAAGAATTTTTATTGAGGCACCTACAGGAAGTGGAAAGACTTTTGCATATGTTATTATTGCAGCTATTGGTACATATTTAAATTCTTTAAAAAAGAGAAAGGAAGATTCAAGTTTTATAATATCAACAAACACAAAAGAGCTGCAGAATCAGCTTATAGAGCGTGATATTCCAAGTATATTAAAAAAACTTAATCTTTATGACAAACTCAAATATGGTGCTATGAAAGGAAAGACAAATTATATATGTGTTGAACGCCTTAATAAATGTGATATTCTTGAAGAAGATCAAGAAGGAAATCTTACGTTATTGTTTTTGAGAAGACTTGTTGAAACTGGAGAATATGGAGATATCGAAAATATAAGTTATTGGGCTATAAAACATTTTAATCTTGAAAAATACTTCAAAGATGTTACATGTGACAGTGATTCATGTAATCTTGAAAAATGCAAAAAACTCTGCTATTTGAGAAAGAGATATAATGAACTTCCAAATGAAAATATTACTGTAATAAATCATTCTCTTTTAGCATGCTGGCCTTATTGTGAGAAGAAAAAGATAAATCATATAATCATAGATGAAGGGCACAATTTAATGGAAAAATGTTATGATTTTTTTGCAGAAGAATTCAGCAGTATGGAATTTCTTGAAAAACTCGATATGATAGATAAAGGTCATCCTAATATAATATGGCTCTTACAGAATCTTAATGGAAGTTATGGATTTAGGGAAACAATTGAAAAAGATAAAATAATGTACCTTGTAAATGATATAATAGTAAATTTAAATCTTCTTATGAATGATTTCAGAACTATGAGACTTGCAAGTGGAGAATACGGGTTTGTAACTGAATTTTTTATTCCACGTGACGAACTTAAGGACATTACCAAATATCTTCTTCCAGAAGTAAGTTCAATAAAGGAAAGCATTTATCCATTGTATAAACTGTTAGAAACATATGTATCTAACATAGTGCTCGATGATGAAGTGACTGGAGATAATGATTTTAAAACATTAAATGATTATATTATTAAATTAAAGAGTACTTTTGATATGCTTGATAAATTTATTGAACCATCAGTATTTTATGCTAAAATACTTGAAATAGATAATGAATATAAAGAATTTCGCCTTAAAAATGTTCCACTTAATGTGGGCGAACTTGTAAATGAACATATGCTTAAAGATGTAAAAAGCACTACATTTTTATCAGCTACTTTACGTATAGAAAATTCATTTAATAGGATAAAAAAACATCTAGGACAAGAAAGAGCTAAAGAATTTTTTATCCCATCTTTATTTGACTTGAAAAAGCAAACAAAGATTTTTGCCCTTAAAGATATGGGACACTATGATGATGCAAATTATATAAATAATATTTCAAGGTTTATATATGAAACAAGCAAAAGAATTAATGGGCATATTCTTGTATTATTTAATAATAATATGAGAAGAAATAGTGTATATGAAGAACTTGAAATGCTGACAAGAGGCAGTAAAATAGAAGTTCATACCAATAAAAAGTCAATAAACATATTAAATGATAAAAACAGAAATGCAATAATTCTTGGAACAAAAGGTTTTTTTGAGGGTATTGATGTACCTGGAGATGGACTTTCATGTGTAATGCTTGATAAACTTCCCAACCATAGTCCAGAATATCCTATTTTAAGAGCTGTTACAAAGTATCAGCATAAAAATTATCAGGATTTTAATTATCCTCAATTATGTATAAAAGTAAAACAGATTTATGGAAGACTTGTACGAAGTACATATGATTATGGCTATTTTATAATACTTGATCCAGGAGAAAATCAATATACAATTCGAAATCTTCAACGAGATTTAAATGGACCAGAAATAGAAAGTGAATATTCTTCAAAAGTTCTTGAAAACATTAAATTAGATTATAACAATTGGAAAAGAAGAAATTTGAATTTAATGATAAAAAAATTAAAGGTGGAAAATAAAAACATTAATTTAGAATTTGAAAATGAAGCAAAAAAACTTAAGCTGTTTTGGGAGTTGAAAAGTGTTGAAAAAGGGGTCTATACATTTAAAAATATAGATTATGAATTAAAAGGCAGGATATAATAGTTTATTTATAAAATATCAAATAATAATTTATAAAAATGAATAAATCATTACAATAAGGACTGAGGTAAATGTTAATTGGAATATATATACTATAAGTTAGGGGATTTGATTTAATAAATATTCATTAAAATGGAGAGATGAATTATATGAGAAATTTAGGGACTATAACCATAGAAACAGAGCGGCTTGTAATAAGAAAATTCAGAAAGGGAGATGAAACAGATATGTATAATAACTGGGCATCTGATAAAAAAGTTACAAAATATCTTAAATGGCCGCCTCATAAATCAAAAGGAATGTCTGAATGTTATGTTAAGTGGGTTATAAAAAATTATGATAAGGATAAGGAGGGGATTGTATATGACTGGATAATAGAATTAAAGGATATAGGACAGGCTATAGGAACAATTGGAGTCGTTGCTATAGATACATATGTTGAAAGTATTCAGATTGGATACTGTATTGGTTCAAATTGGTGGCATAAAGGAATAATGGCAGAAGCTTTAAGAGAAGTTATAAAATTTTTTATGGAGTATGTTGGTGTTAGACGAATAGAAGCAAGATATGATTCTAGGAATGTAAATTCAGGAAAAGTTATGCAAAAATGTGGATTTAAATATGAAGGTACATTACGATGTGCTGAAATAACTAATTCAGGAATATGTGATATTATATTGTGTTCTATTTTGAAAGAGGATTATATGGATATTTATAATTAAAACATAGGAGGAATTATAATTATGAATAATAATATTGATAAAAATACAGAACTTGGAAATGCACCTGTTGGAAAACTTTTATTCAAATTAGCATTTCCTGCAATTATAGCTCAGCTTGTAAATGTTTTATATAATATTGTAGACAGAATGTTTATTGGGAGAACAGAAAATGGAGAATTAGCTATGGCAGGGCTTGGAGTGGCTCTTCCAATAATAACACTTATATCTGCTTTCAGTGCTCTTATAGGAAATGGAGGAGCACCTCTTGCAGCAATAAAGATGGGTAAAAAAGATAATGATGGTGCAGAGAAAATACTTGGAAACAGTTTTTCAATGCTTATTATAATATCATTAATATTAACAACAATTTTTACAATATTTAAAATACCAATACTTATGATGTTTGGAGCAAGTGAAGCAACAATAGAATATGCAGCTGGTTATTTGGGTGTATATGTTATTGGTACTATATTTGTGCAGTTATCTTTGGGAATAAATCCGTATATAAATACTCAGGGATTTGCAAAGTTTGGAATGATTACTGTAATGATTGGAGCAATCGTAAATATAATATTAGATCCTGTATTTATATTTAGATTTAATATGGGAGTTAAAGGTGCAGCTCTTGCAAGTGTAATTGGTCAATTATGTTCAGCTATATGGGCATTGAACTTTTTATTTGGAAAGAAGAGCATATTAAGAATAAGAAAAAGATATTTGTCACCAAATGTAAAAATTATTGGTTCTATTATAGCTCTTGGAGTTTCTCCATTTATAATGCAGTCTACAGAAAGTCTTGTTTTAATAGGATTTAATAATCAGCTTCTAAAATATGGAGGAGATTTAGCTGTTGGCGCTATGGCAATTATGAATAGTGTAATGCAGATAATGCTTATGCCTTTATTAGGTCTTACTATGGGAGCACAGCCCATTTTAAGTTATAATTATGGAGCAGAGAATATGAATAGAGTTGGGAAGACATTCAAAATTTTAATAATATCATGTATTACATATACAATGCTTATGGGGGGAAGTGTTCTTATGTTTCCTGAATTTTATGTAAACATATTTAATGATAAGCCTGAATTAGTTGAAATTGCTTCATGGTCAATGAAAATATTCTTTATAGGAACAACAGTGTTTGGAGGACAAATTGCATGTCAGCAGACATTTTTATCTCTTGGAAAAGCAAAGATTTCACTTATCTTAGCACTTTTGAGAAAAGTTATTTTACTTGTTCCTCTTACTTTTATATTACCTGTATTTTTTGAAAATAAGCTTCTTGGAACTCTAGTAGCTGAACCTATGGCAGATATATTAGCTACAATTACTACAATTACATGTTTTGCAGTATTTTATAAAAAGCTTATGAAAAAGAGCACAAATGAAAATAATTAAATTTATAAATAAATGTTCACATAAATTTTATAAAAAAATACAATATATTATGAATAATATTTGGCTTAACATGGTATAATGTTTAATGTGGTATGATAGTTTATGAATAAAAAAATAATTTTAGGGTTAAGCTTAGAAGTGTTTCAGAATAAAGAAAAAAGTAATTCTATTTTTAATTGCTACTTTATGTTTTTGTTTTGTACATGTTTATGTGAGAAATTATATGCATTTATTCATAAGACATAATATATATAATGATTAGGAGGGATTGCTGAATGGCAGAGAGATTAAGTGAATTGATTGAAGAATACAAAAGCACAAAAGAATCATTAGAATGTGGATTAAAATGGCTTCCAACAAATGATGCTGCAAGATCTAAAATAGATGTTATGAATATGATTATAAGTGATTTAGAACAATTAGAAAGTCAATTTAAATAAAGATTATTGATAAAGCCTGCTTATTTATGGAATATTATTGTATATGACAAATAAATGAGCAGGCTTTGATTTTATGAAAAAGAGATATTTATAAAATTTTTTTTACAAATATCTAGTATTATGTTATAATCACAAAATAATAATATATAATCTCATATATATTCAAGAATATGGCTTGGAAGTTTCTACCTGCTGACCATATCAGCAGACTATGAGATATAATTAAAAGTAACAATTTAGATGCAGACATATTAATTTAAATTGTAATACTATAAATTTGAAAACTATAGAAACTGCCTCCATAAAAATATTATGTTTAATAATGGACATGTGTTTTGGAAGTCAGTTTCTTTTATATTATATGCATATTGCAAGATTAAAATTATATTTTTATGAAACTTGCTGAAATTTAATCGATAACTTACTCAATTCAAATTTGGATAGAAAAGTTGTTGCCATATATTAAAGTCTAAAAAGTGTATATTAAAAATTTTATTAACATAATAATTTAAGTGTATCAAATAAGGAGAGAAACAAATGGAAAGTTTACGTAAAAAGATTTTAGAAGAAGGAAATGCATTATCAAAAACAGTATTGAAAGTTGATTCTTTTTTGAATCATCAAGTTGATTCGCATTTAATGTATGAAATAGGTACATATTTTAAAGAATATTTTAAAAATCATAATATAACAAAGATATTTACTATTGAGAGTTCAGGAATAGCACCAACAGTAATGACAGCAATGCAGATGAACCTTCCAATGGTTACATTAAAAAAACAGGCTTCTAAAATTTTAAATGGAGATGTATATCAAACAACTGTTCATTCATTTACAAAAGGATCAGATTATGAGCTTACATTATCAAAGAAATTTATAAATAAAGAAGATAACATACTTATAATTGATGATTTTCTTGCTAATGGTGAAGCAGCCCTTGGAGCAGCAAGACTTATAGAAGAAGCTGGTGCAAAAGTTGGCGGAATTGGAATCGTAATAGAGAAGTCATTCCAGCCAGGACCTAAAATTCTTGAAGAAAAAGGATATGATGTTTATTCATTAGCAAAAATAAAAAAACTTGATAAAGGCATAATTGAATTTGTAGAAGAATAATATGCATTTCATATAAAATTCAAATAGCTGTTGAAATACATTTATTGTTCTGATATAATCTTAAAGGATAAAAATTTAATACAAGTCAGTTCGAAAGCCTCCTGACTTTAAAAATAAAACTACGGTTGAACAATAAATTAAAAGAGTATTTTATCTAAGTTTATGACAGAAAGTAAAAATGATTTAGATAGATGCTTATATATTTTGCATATAATCGTAGGAATTTCCTACGATTTTATTTTTTTTAGAAAACTATATATAAATGTAGATATTTCATAATTATACTTTCACATGATTTAACTCAACATATAGTACCTATATTTATTTAAGATATACTATATGTTGAGTTGGACTTTGTATTTATGCTAATATGAAAAATCCTCAA
>NZ_CAKVKB010000009.1 GCF_934754915.1 uncultured Clostridium sp. | reverse complement strand
AAACTATTTACTTTTTAAGTATTCTTAGCGAATTACTATGTTATTAATATACAATCTTTTTACATATATGTCAACACCTTTTAAAATATTTTCTTATATTTTTTCTTTTGCCCTTGCAAAAACTCCTATAAAAATAAAACAATACATTTGTTAAAATTTATATTGTAAAGAAGGTTATTTAAAATTAATCCATTAAAATAACCTTCTTTAGATAACTATCTATAGATTAAATAACTTTAACAATAAGCCTCCATATTCAACAATTACTGGAGCGAAAACAACTGAAACTATTGTCATAAGCTTTATTAAAATATTCATTGAAGGACCTGATGTATCCTTAAATGGATCCCCAACTGTATCACCAACTACTCCAGCTTTATGAGCAAAACTTCCTTTACCTCCATTTACTCCTGTTTCAATATATTTTTTTGCGTTGTCCCATGCTCCACCAGCATTTGCCATCATTATTGCAAGTAATACTCCTGCTAAGACTCCACCTCCTATTAATCCTGCTAATGCCTCTGTTCCAAGCAATAAACCAGTAAGTAATGGAACAATTATTGCTAAAATGCCTGGTAAAATCATTTCTGTTAATGCTGCTTTAGTCGAAATTTCTACACACGCAGAATAATCTGGTTTTTCAGTTCCTTCTAATATACCTTTCTTTTCTCTAAATTGTTTTCTCACTTCTTCTACCATCTGAGTTGCAGCTTTTCCTACAGACTGCATAGTCAATGCTCCAAATAAAAATGGCAACATTCCACCAAGCAAAACTCCAACTAATGTTAATGGATTTAAAAGATTTATAGTTTCTAATTTCACAGCTTGCGAATATGATGCAAAAAGTGCTAATGCTGTAAGAGCTGCTGAACCTATCGCAAATCCTTTTCCTATTGCAGCTGTAGTATTTCCAACTGAATCTAATTTATCTGTTATTTCTCTTACTTTTTTATCTAACTCACACATTTCTGCTATGCCTCCTGCATTATCTGCAATAGGTCCATATGCATCAACAGCTATTGTTGTTGCTGTTGTAGCAAGCATTCCCACTGCCGCAAGTGCTATTCCATATAATCCAAGTGCTGTATCAGAAACACCCCCAATACCAAAATAAGAAACTATTATACCAATAACAATCAAAATAACAGGAGCTACTGTTGATTTCATACCAACCGATAATCCTGCAATTATATTAGTTGCTGGACCTGTCTTTGATTCATCAGCTATCAATTTTACACTATTATAATCAGCAGAAGTATATACTTCTGTAATTTTTCCAATTAATAAACCTATAATTAAACCTGTTACTATAGGAACAAATATTTTCATGTTGCCTATCATCAATTTACATAAAATAAAACCAACAACAACTACTATTGCACCAGATATTGCACTTCCCCCATTTAAAGCCTTTTGAGGATTTTCACCTTTATATGATCTAACATATATTATTCCTATTAATGAGGACAATACACCAACTGCTGATAATACCAATGGAAATATTACTATATTTTCTCCAAAACTAGCTGTTAAGGCAGTTCCAAGTGTTACAGCTGATATTATTGAACCTACATAAGATTCAAATAAATCTGCACCCATTCCTGCAACATCACCGACATTATCACCAACATTATCTGCAATAACTGCAGGATTTCTTGGATCATCTTCTGGAATTCCAGCCTCAACCTTACCAACTAAATCTGCACCAACATCTGCTGCTTTAGTATATATACCTCCTCCAACTCTTGCAAATAATGCTATAGAAGATGCACCAAGTCCAAATCCTGTAATATACTCTGCATTCAAATTGAAAATTAATGAAAAAAATCCTAATCCAATCAATCCTAATCCTGTTACACATAAACCCATTACAGATCCACCTGAAAAAGCAACTGATAATGCTCCTTTTATCCCTTGTTTAGCAGCCTCTGCTGTTCTCACATTTGATTTTACAGCAATTCTCATCCCAACAAATCCTGATATTATTGAAAACAAAGCTCCAACTATAAATGCTACTGCTGTCTGAACATTTAAAAATATCAAAATTGCTAAAGTTACAACTATAACAAATATCGCTAAGTATGAATATTCTTTTCTAAGAAACGCCATGGCCCCTTCTTCGATATATCCTGATATTTCCTTCATTCTATCATTTCCAGAATTCTTTTTTAGAATTCCTTGAACAATGAAATAAACAACAACTATAGCAATAATACCTGTTAAAATTGGAACATATAATAAATTCATACCCATCACCTCTCATATTTTTTGGTTTAGTATAAATGATTAGGCTTATTTCACTTTATAGATATATTCATTATTCTTTTGTAACATTCTAATATTATTATTCTCTTTTTTGTTAATCGTTTACATCTATATTAAAATAAAAAGCTGCTCAATTTAAAACAAAGCAGCTCAGATAACTATTTTACTAAATTTATTAAAAATGTATTAATTGCAAACAATACAGAAAATAATATTGTTAATCTTACAAGAACAACTTCTTTAGTTCTTGATTTATTCTTAGAGAAAAATGTATCGTTAGTAGATCCTTGAATTAAACCACTTAATGCATCTGCTTTACTTGGTTGCATATAAACTGTAATGATTACTCCTAGTCCTAATAAAACTTCTAAGACCATTAATATATTTTGCATAGGTAACACCTCCTATAATAATCAATAAACGTACATATTAAATATTATCACATTTAATGATCCATTACAACTTTTCTGTAGTAAAAAATTACATCTGAGCTTATTTATATTATACCACTTTTTTTATAATTTAAAATATTTTTCCTAATTTATTTCACTTTATAACAATATTTTTATAAGTAATTTATATAAAAAACAGGTGCATTAAAACACCTGTTTTTTTAATTATTTTATATTGAAAAATGCTTTTTTTCCTCTATACTCAGCTACATCTTCTAATTGTTCTTCTATTCTTATTAATTGATTATATTTTGCTACTCTTTCTGATCTGGCTGGAGCACCAGTTTTAATCTGACCAGCATTTGTAGCTACAACTAAATCAGAAATTGTTGTATCTTCTGTTTCACCACTTCTATGAGAAACAACAGCAGTATATCCAGCTCTATTAGCCATTTCTATAGCATTTAAAGTTTCTGTTAAAGTCCCTATTTGATTTAATTTTATTAAAATTGAATTTGCAACACCAAGGTTAATACCCTTTTCAAGTCTTTCAGTATTAGTAACAAATAAATCATCACCTACAAGCTGAACTTTTTTTCCTAATCTTTCAGTCATCAATTTCCACCCATCCCAATCTTCTTCTGCCATTCCATCTTCAATTGAGATTATTGGATATTTGTTAACCCACTCTTCAAAGAAATCAACCATTTCTGCACTAGTTAATGTTTTTCCCTCATGTTCTAAAACATACTTTCCATCTTTATAGTATTCAGATGACGCTGCATCTATAGCTATGAATATTTCTTCTCCTGGTTTATATCCAGCTGTTTCTATTGCTTCTATTATTACATCAAGTGCTTCCGCATTGCTCTTTAAATTAGGTGCAAATCCACCTTCATCTCCAATTCCTGTTGCATAGCCTTTATTGTTTAAGATTTTTTTCAATGTATGATAAACTTCTGCACACATTCTTAATGCATCATTGAAAGTTGAAGCTCCAGCCGGCATAATCATAAATTCCTGTAAATCAACAGAATTATCTGCATGAGATCCGCCATTTAATATATTCATCATAGGAACTGGAAGCACTTTTGAATTTGCTCCTCCTATATATCTATATAAAGGAATTCCCAATGCGTTAGCAGCAGCATTAGCAACAGCTAATGATACTCCTAATATAGCATTTGCTCCAAGTTTTCCTTTATTATTAGTTCCATCTAATTCTATAAGCATTTTATCTATATATACCTGTTCAAATACATTGCATCCTATCAGTTCTTCAGCAATAGTATCATTAACATTTTTAACTGCATTTAAGACGCCTTTTCCTTGATATACATTTTTATCCCCATCTCTTAATTCAACTGCTTCATACATACCAGTTGATGCCCCTGATGGAACAGCTGCTCTTCCCATTGTACCATCTTCAAGATATACTTCTACTTCTACAGTTGGAAAACATCTTGAATCTATGATTTGTCTTGCTACTACATCTACAATTTCTAAATAGTCCATCATATTTTATGCCTCCTCATTATTATGAAATATTAACAAATAAAAACTTTAAACCTTTTTCATTTACTTTACTATTATTTGTAATTGTCATATTAAATATTCATTTATATTTTTATTCAAAAAAGGAATTGCTGCCTCTGCAGCAATTCCTATTCCATAAATCTTAAATGATTTTCTGTTTCACAGTATCTATTAAATTTTTCATACCATTCTTTCGCTCTTTTATTGTCAATTTTATCTATTTCGTTCAAAAATTCATCTAATACACCAAGACGTTTTAATCCTTTCATTAAATGTCTTGGATAATCTACTTTTCTATCATAAGATTTTTTAGGATCAATTATCATAAGATTTTTGCTTTCTGATACCAATATATCTTTACATCTTATATCAAGTTTTTTAAATTTCAATTTTTTAAACTCCATCCACAATCTATATATCTTTTCTGTCAATTCTTGATTTAATCCCTGTGATTTTATGTATTTATCCAGCCTTTCTCCTTCAACTTTATCCCTTACTATATAATTCATTCCCTTTTTATATACTTTAGGAAAATATATAGAACCATTTGTTTTTGACAATATATAACTTTCATCCTTACATACTTTCTCTGAAGAAAAAATCTTTACTGCCTTACTATCGGGTAATTCATAAACTACTCCATTATTTCCTTGACCAAGATATTTCGCTTCTCTAAATAGTTTTTCTGTATCTTCATCAAAATTAACTGAATAAGCAAATTTCTTTTTCATAAACTCAATCCTATAATCATTCCTTTCTAATAATATATTTATAAAAACATTAAAATATTCAAATAAAAAAACACATGCAGAAAAAATTCCACATGTGTTTTTAATAATATAAATTTAAGATTATTTATTTACTATTAAATTTTCTCCAGTCATTTCTGCTGGTACTTCAAGACCTAAAACATTAAGCATAGTTGGAGCTATATCAGCTAACTTACCATCTTTTACTGTCTTTCCTTCAGTATGATTAGATACCCATACAAATGGAACTGGATTTGTTGTGTGAGCTGTAAATGGATTACCTGTTGAAAAATCTATTTCAGTTTCAGCATTACCATGGTCAGCAGTTATAAACACTGTTCCATCTTTTTCTAACACTTTATCAACTATGTTACCTAAACATTCATCAACTGCTTCTATCGCTTTAACAGCAGCACTTACAACACCAGTATGACCAACCATATCTGGATTTGCAAAGTTTAATATTACAACATCATATTTATCGCTGTCTAATCTTGAAAGTAATTCTTCAGTTACTTCATAAGCACTCATTTCAGGTTTTAAATCATAAGTTGCAACCTTTGGTGAAGGTATAACTTTTCTTTCTTCACCTGGATTTTCTTTTTCAACACCACCATTGAAGAAGAAAGTAACATGAGCATATTTTTCAGTTTCAGCAATTCTTAATTGAGTTTTTCCATTCTTGCTTAAGTATTCTCCAAGAGTATTAGTCAATACTTGTGGCTTATATGCTATATGAACACCTTCTAAAGTCTTATCATATTGAGTCATAGTTACAAATGTAAGATTTAAAGTTTCTCTCTTAAATCCAGCAAATTCCTTATCATTTATAGCTCTAGTTATTTCTCTAGCTCTATCTGGTCTGAAATTAAAGAATACAACTGAATCTCCATTTTTAATATTTGTTATTGGAGCTCCATTTTCAGTTATAACTGTTGGTAATACAAATTCATCTGTCTTATTATCATGATATGAATTTTCTATAGCTTCTACTGCACTATTTGCAGTTTCACCTTTTCCTAAAACTAATGCATTATATGCAAGTTCAATTCTTTCCCATCTGTTATCTCTATCCATAGCATAATATCTTCCACTGATAGTTGCTATTTTACCAACTCCAATTTCAGCCATCATAGCTTCACATTTTTCTATATATTCTTTTCCTGATGAAGGTGGAACGTCTCTACCATCCATAAATGCATGAACAAATACATTTTGAACGCCTTCTTTTTTAGCAAATTCTAAAAGACCTCTTAAATGATCAATGTGTGAATGAACTCCACCATCAGATAATAAGCCCATTAAATGTAATGCAGCTCCAGTCTTTTTAGCATTATCCATTGCTAATTTAATAGCTTCATTTTCAAAGAATTCTCCATCATTAATAGCTTTAGTTATTCTTGTTAATTCTTGATATACAATTCTTCCTGAACCTATATTTAAATGCCCAACTTCTGAGTTACCCATTTGACCATCTGGTAAACCTACTGCCATACCACTTGCTTGTAATTGTGATGTTGGATAATTAGCAGATAATCTATCGAAATTTGGTTTATTTGCTAAACTTACAGCATTTCCTTCTGATTTTGGCGCTATTCCAAAACCATCTAATATCATTAACATAACTGGTTTCTTTGACATTTTCCTATCCCTCCAAAATGTTTATCTAAAATAAATAATACATGCTTATCTACTCTTTTTCTCTTTCAACTATTTAATTATATTATTTTTTTGACTCCATTGCAAATAAGATTTATATATCTATTTACTGCCATTAGTTCTAGTTTCATGTGTAGCATTATCTAACAAATTATGTTTAGGTTCTATATTTCCTATAGTTTTTTTTATATCTTCAATTATTTTTTCTATATGTTCTTTACTCTGTTTCTTGAAATTTTTTATATCTTCATCTATTTTAAATAAATTCTTATATTTTCTTTTTAAACTCTTTAACGCTTCAAATTGCTCCTTTTCTTCATCAGTCATGTTATTTTCATCAAATTCAACTGATTCTCCTCTATCTTTTCTATACTGTTCATAACTTTCCAATTTATTATATCCACCATCATAATATTTCTTTAATTCATTATAACTTCTTTGAGATATACTAAGCTGAACATTAGATATTGATTCTGCAACTTCATTATAATTCATAGTTGAAAGAACTGAATCAACATTACCCATCAATATATTGCTTAATGAACCATCTAATTCTGTCCATTTTAAAAACATTTCCCTTTTATCTTTACAAAGATCTTGTATACCTTTGGCTATTTCATCTTTTCTTTTTTCCATTTTCATTAAGTGGTTAAAATCATTCTCTTTTATATGCTCTATTCTTTCTTCAGCATTCTTGTTTCTTTCAGTTATTTCATTAATAAAATCTGATTTACCATTTTTACTTTTATTACCTAAATTAACTTTAATACCCTAGGATTCATCTTGCTTAAAATTTTTATAAGCTTTGATTGTATTAGATTTTTTATTTAGTTTTTCTTCACGGTCTTTTTGCTTTCTTGTAAGTTCCATATTTTCTATTTTTTTATTCACATAAAATGACAATGTTTTATTTTTTATATTCATTTCCACTCCCCCATTTCCTCTATAATCCATTTTCGTATTTTTTTCAATTGCTTTATATGCAGTTTTATTATTAAACTACTTATCTACTAAAACAGGTAGATTTAGACTACGCAAATGCAAATTAAATATTTTCAAAATTTTTTAATTATTATCTTATTCTATAATTTAGAATATAATTATTTTTTATAGTTTAAACTTTATATATATTTTAAATGTGATATAAATCTTTTATATAATATATTTTTTATTATTTAATTATTTCCCTTATTATTTACATTATTCCGTAAAAATAATAAGAATTCATATATAACAAAAAAGAAACTGCACATGGTTTCAAAAATCTATTAGGCAGTTTCAAATTATTTTAATATTCAATTATTTTAATTTATTATATATTTTTTTATTATACACTTCTAACTCTTAAAATTCGTTACAAATTAATTTTCTTTTATAATTTCTTTTAATTCATCTGTTATTTTTTCAATATCTGAAACTAAATTAACTAATTTATTCATTGCTTCAAATTCTTTATTAGTAGCTTGAGATACTTTTTCTAATCCATTTAGATTATCACTGCATATATCCTTTACTTGTCCCACAATTTTTGCAATCTCACCACTATTGTCTATTACATTTTCAGTAATATTTTTTATTTTTTCAATTTTTTTATTCATTTCTTCATTGGCAGAAAGAACTTTATCAGATGATTCTTTAGCTTCTAATATAGAATTTAATCCATTTTGAACTAACCCAGCACTTTCATCAATTGAATTTACAGCAGCATTAGTTCTATTTATTACTTCATTAATTATTTTATCTATGCTATTTACAGCCTCCTGAGATTGTTCTGCAAGCTGTCTTACTTCTTCTGCAACAACTGCAAATCCTTTGCCGTGTTCCCCAGCTCTCGCTGATTCTATTGCTGCATTTAAAGCTAAAAGATTTGTCTGAGCCGAAATATCACTTATAAGGTTTATAATTCCTGCTATTTCTTTAGATTTTTCGCCCAATATATTTACAACATCTTTAGTTTCATTTGTACTGTTGCTTATAACATTCATATTCTCAGTTGCAATGTTCATAGTTTCTGAATTTAAAGATGCTATTTTCTTTATATTATTAGAAAGTTCATATACTGATTTATTTTCACTAGATAGTTCTACTATACTATCAACTATTAAATTTACATTATTTTCTGCTTTTCCAATGTGTGAAATTGTATCTGCTGAACCATTTCTCAATTCATCAGCATAAGTAACTATATTTTTATTAGTATTTGATATGTTTCCTGTTTCTTCTGATAAAACATGCATACTGTTAACCAATTTTTTAGAAATCTCTGCTGATTTATCCACTATTATTGACATATCATTAACTATAGAATCACTTTTACTTTGAGAATCTATTACACTTTTTAAAAGATGTGAAGTTCTATCATTTATATTCATAAAAATTATTGCTAAAAATAATATTTCTATAAATCTAGGAATTATCTGAAATACTACTACCTGAAATAAACTAATTACATTATCATCTGGAGTAAATTTCCAAACATATGCTAACAATTGTGAAATAGTTGATAAAACCATAATTTCTAACAATACAACCAACGTTACTTTTTTATCAAAATACATACAAGCAAGAACTAAAGGGCATACAAATAAGATTATCACATGGTATGACAAAGTAATATTATATATAGCTACAGTTATTACACAACATGTAATTATAATATATTTTACACAAGGTTGATTCATTTTTAGAATATTGACTATCAGAGTTGGAATTAACAGTATAATTATTCCTGTTACAGTTGTTATTAATATTGTATTGCTTTCAATATCAAATATTTTCAAATAGTTTAATACTGAAATAGCAAGTGTAAAAATACATCCTATAGCCATAACTTTTGCGGTAAAAAAATTTGCCTCTAATTCATTTTTCTTTAATACAGAACTATTACTTTTCATTTTTTTCTCCTTTATCAATATATTAGTTCCATATATCCCCTCATTAATTCTACCCTATTTTAGAAAATTTAATTTTCCCATTTAATATTATAAATTGATTTTTTTACAATAAATTACTTATATATAATAAATCAAAAAATAAAAAATGTCTATGAATAAATCATAGACATTTTCTAATAATTAACTATTCTAATAATTAACTATTGCTGAGAAATCTTCTGCTTTTAAGCTAGCTCCACCAACTAAAGCTCCATCTATATCAGACATTGCCATTTGGTCTTTTATTGTATTTGGTTTAACTGATCCACCATATTGAATTCTTACTGCATCAGCAACTTCTTTTCCGTACATTCCTTCTACAACTTTTCTTATAGCTGAAATTGTTTCATTTGCTTGTTCTTTAGTAGCAGTCTTACCAGTTCCAATAGCCCAGATTGGTTCATAAGCTATAACAACTTTTGCAGCCTGTTCATTAGTTAATCCAGCCATGTCAACTTTTATTTGACAAGCTATGAAGTCATTTGTAACTCCAGCTTCTCTTTGTTCTAAAGTTTCTCCACAGCAAAGAATTGGAGTTAAGTTGTGTTCAAAAGCTTTTTTAACCTTTTTATTTAAAGCTTCATCAGTTTCATTAAAGTATTCTCTTCTTTCACTATGTCCTAATATAACATAGTCAATTCCCATTTTTTCAAGCATTGCTGGAGCAACTTCTCCTGTGAAAGCTCCACTTTCTTCAAAATGCATGTTTTGAGCAGCTATTTTTATGTTTGAACCTTCAGAATCTTTTTTTACTGCATATAAACATACAAAAGTTGGAGCTACAACTACATCACATTTAGCATCTTTAACTAATGGCTTTAATTCTTCTATTAATTTAACTGCTTCATCAACAGTTTTGTTCATTTTCCAGTTTCCAGCGATAATTGCCTTTCTCATTATATCCACCTCATATATTTTTAATTTTTTGTAATTCTAATTTCAAAAATTAAATCAAAAATTTAAGAATATATTTTTATTAATGGCTATGAACTTAAAAAAATTGATCAGATTTTTTTAAGTTCATTCTTACTGCTTTTTCCATAGTCCATGGTATTAAATTATACTTTTTCAACTAAATATTTTTATAATTCAAGTTAAAGTTTTTGGCCGAAAACTTCATAAAATCCCGTCGAATTTCCTCAAATTTACAATCACACTTATCTCAAAATAGCATAACTCTTTTCTATTTCATCAGCCATAAAACCAAATAATAAATATCTATATGTAACTTAAATTTAATAATCTAATTTACAATTCTAAATTCAAATTAGTCGTTTAATGCAGCTATTCCTGGTAATACTTTACCTTCTAAGAATTCTAATGATGCTCCACCACCAGTTGAGATGTGAGTCATTTTATCTCCAAATCCTAAAGTGTTAACAGCAGCAGCACTATCTCCACCACCAATTATAGTTGTAGCATCTGCATCTGCCATAGCCTTAGCTACTGCAATTGTACCCTTATTGTAGTTTTCGAATTCGAATACTCCCATAGGTCCGTTCCAGATAACAGTCTTAGCATCTTTGATAGCATCAGCATATAAAGCTTCAGTCTTAGGTCCGATATCTAATCCCATATTTCCAGCTGGAATATTTTGATCTTCAGTTACTGTAGCAGGTACATCTTTGAATTCAGTTGCAACTCTGTGATCTACTGGTAATAAGAATTTAACTCCTTTTTCAGCAGCCTTAGCAACCATTTCTTTAGCATAGTCAAGTCTATCTTCTTCAACTAATGAAGTTCCGATTTCATATCCTTGAGCTTTTAAGAATGTATAAGCCATTCCACCACCAATGATTATAGTATTAACTTTGTCTAATAAATTGTTGATAACAGCAATCTTATCAGAAACTTTAGCTCCACCTAATATAGCAACAAATGGTCTTTCTGGGTTTTCAACAGCATCTCCTAAGAATTTTAATTCTTTTTGGATTAAGTATCCGCATACAGCTGTATCTAAGTAGTCAGTAACACCAACTGTTGAACAGTGAGCTCTATGAGCTGTACCAAAAGCATCATTTACAAATACTTCTGCTAATGAAGCTAATTCTTTAGAGAATTCTTCACCATTCTTAGTTTCTTCTTTTCTATATCTAGTATTTTCTAATAATACTACATCTCCATCTTTCATTGCATCTACTGCAGCTTTAGCATTTGGTCCAACAACATTATCATCTGGAGCAAATTTAACTTCTTTGCCAAGCATTTCGCTTAATCTCTTAGCAACTGGAGCTAATGATAATTCTGGCTTTGGTTCTCCCTTTGGTTTACCCATATGTGAGCAAAGAATAACTTTTGCACCTTTTTCAACTAAATATTTAATTGTTGGAAGAGCTCCGTTTAATCTGTTTTCATCAGTTATAACACCATCTTTTAATGGTACATTAAAGTCACATCTTACTAATACTTTTTTTCCTGCTACATCGATATCTTCGATAGTTTTCTTATTGAAATTCATTTAAATTCACCTCAAAAAAATATTTTTTATAGATAATTTTAAAATAGTCTGGCTTTATAGCCTTATACTACAAAACCAGACTTATTTACTTTAACATAAATTTGCGCGTTTTATGTTTAATTGAGTTCAAATTACTTTAAGTTAGCGAAGTATCCTAAAGTTCTGATTAATTGGTTAGTGTATGACATTTCATTGTCGTACCAAGAAGCAACTTTAACTAATTGTTCTCCGTTAACTTCCATTATCTTAGTTTGAGTTGCATCGAATAATGAACCATAGCTCATTCCGATAACATCACAAGAAACTATTGGATCTTCAGTATATCCATAAGATTCAGTAGCAGCAGCTTTCATAGCAGCGTTGATTTCTTCTACTGTTACTTTCTTGTCTAAAGTACAAACTAATTCAGTTAATGAACCAGTGATAACTGGAACTCTTTGAGCGTTACCATCTAATTTTCCTTTTAATTCTGGGATAACTAATCCGATTGCTTTAGCAGCACCAGTTGAGTTAGGGATAATTGAAGCAGCAGCAGCTCTAGCTCTTCTTAAATCACCTTTTCTGTGTGGAGCATCTAAAGTATTTTGATCGTTAGTGTAAGCATGGATTGTAGTCATGAAACCTTTTTGTAATCCAAATTTGTCGTTTAATGCTTTAGCCATTGGAGCTAAGCAGTTTGTAGTACAAGAAGCACCAGAAATTACTGTATCTTCTGCTTTTAAGATGTCGTGGTTTACATTGTAAACAACTGTTGGAAGGTCGTTTCCAGCTGGAGCTGAAATAACAACTTTCTTAGCACCTGCTTGAATATGAGCTGAAGCCTTTTCTTTTGAAGCAAAGAATCCAGTACATTCTAATACGATATCTACGTTTAATTCTCCCCATGGTAATTCAGCTGGGTTAGCATTTGCAGTAACTTTGATTTCTTTTCCGTTTACTACGAAAGCTCCTTCTTTAACTTCGATTTCACCATTGAATCTACCTTGAGATGAATCATATTTGAATAAGTGTGCTAACATTTTAGCATCTGTTAAGTCGTTGATTGCAACAACGTTGAATTTATCTTGTTGTTCCATCATTAATCTTAAAGCTAATCTTCCTATTCTTCCAAAACCATTAATTGCTACGTTTACCATATCAATTACCTCCTAATAATGCTTTTAATAATTATTTATTTTAAAATTTTATAAAAATAAATTTTACAAACTAATCCTTATAACTGAAATTCTGTAATTTGTCCAGTATTCCTTTGGCTGCAGCTTCATCTGTAACCAATACACCTGTACAATCATTATATTCAGTTGCAATAATTGATTCAACCTTATTATTCCCACCAGCTACAGCAATATGCGTTTTTATTTTTCTCGCATTGTTTATCTTAATTCCAATTGATGTAGTTTCAGAAATAATTTTAGAATCTCTGCTGAAATAACACCCAAAGGCTTCTCCTACTGCACCATTATCAATGAGATTTTTAATTTCCTCATCTGGGACGCCTCTTTTTTTAGCCATTTGGACAGCATTACCAACACCATACATTAACACATCAGCTTTATGTATAGTATCTATAACTGCTTTTACAGCCTCTTCTTTAAGAAGATTATCGATTATATCCAGGCTTAAATTTTCTGATATATGAAGCATTTTATAGGTACCATTAAGTTTTTTTGCAAGAGATGCAGCCAATGTATTTGCTTGTGTTTCAACATTTTTACCCATTCCACCTCTAGCAGGTACCACTTGAATATTTGATAAATTAGTTATTTTAGGAAATGCTTCCACAACTTCTTTTAATGTACTTCCACCAGTTAAAGCAACTATGGAATTATCTTTAATCATATCCTTTACATAATTTGCACAAGCCTTACCTAAATCCTTCATAACCAAAGGATTTTCATCAACACTTCCTGGAACAATGATTACCTTTTTTAAATTAAGTAAAGATCTTATTTTTTCTTCCATTTCTGAAAGTCCTTTTATTTCATGAATAAAATCTTCTAATTTAATAATAAGCTCTTTTCCATCACTAGTAACCTTCATTCCAGCAGGATTTATTTCTATTAGCTCTTGTTCCTTTAGAAAACCTATTTCTGTTCTCACAGTTCTCTCACTGATATTTAATTTCTCAGCAAGACTTCTTCTGCCGATTGGTTCATTGTGATAGATTGTTCTGAGTACGTTATACCTTCTTTCTAAAGTATTTACAAGCTCAGGAACTATCTTCTTCTGTAATTCTAATATTTCCTGCAACTCAAACACTCCCTTGGTCATTATGTGTCCCATAGCATTTCATTATGTCCCACATCTATTATTATAGAACACCTTTAGAAAATTTTAAACCCCTTATGTGAAATTTTTTTAATTATTTGAAATTTTTAATCATGTATCTAATTTAAGTTTTAGTATACAAATGATATTAGTATCTTTCTTACTTTAATATAATATATATTTCATAGTCAATTAACAATAAATGATGAAATCTTTACAAAATTTCTTTGATCCTTATATGTTTTAATATAATTATATCTTTTGCATTTTAAATTTTGTATTTTAATATATTCAAATTGATTTTAAATACTATTGTATATAATAATCAATGATTCTTGATTCTAATAATATTATTTATAAAATTCATTTTATATATACCTGTAAATTAATTTATTATTAATCTACAGGTATATTGAATTATAATCTTTTCCTCATAGAAGATGGTTTTATTCCAAGCTCCTCTCTATACTTAGCAACAGTTCTCCTTGATATCTTCATATCAGCCTGATGAAGAATATCACTTATTCCTTGATCTGATAACGGCTTTTCTTTATTTTCCTCTTCTATTATTTTTTTTATTTTATTCTTTATATTTATTGTAGTTAAATCTTCAGAATTCCCACTTGAAATACCATTAGCAAATAATTCTTTTATTTTTATTGTTCCAAAACTTGTTAGTATATATTTATCTTTAATTGTTCTGCTTATTGTTGAATCGTGAACTCCTAACTCTTCTGCTACTTCTTTAAGTGTAAGAGGTTTTATATATGCATGTCCTCTTTTAAAGAATTCTATCTGTTTATGAAGAACACTTTCTAACACTTTATATAAAGTATTTTTCCTTTCTTCTATAGCCTTTATTAAAAAAACTGCTTTATTAACTTTTTCCTTTACATAAATATTTACTTCATTGCTTTTTTCATTTTTAAGAGCATCTCTATAAGTTTTATTTATCATAAGTTTAGGGAGTACGCTTTCATTCATTATAATAAAAAACTCGCCATCAATATTTCTTATTTCAGCATCAGGAATTATATAATTAACTTCTTCTCCTGTGTAAAATCCCCTTGAAGGTTTTGGTTCAAGCTTTTTTATTAAATCTCCATACCTTTGAGCTTCTCTTGGTGAAATTTTTAATGCTTTTCCTATAGCCTCATATTTATTCTCTGCTACTTCTTCTAAATGCTCATTTATTATTTCTTTTATATTATCATCAAGTATATTTAAATTAATACTTTGAATAATAAGACATTCCTTAATATTTCTTGCTCCAATCCCATAGGGTTCTAATGACTGTACTATCTTTAACCCTTTTTCAACATCATCATTTGAAATATTTAATTCAACAGCTAATTCTTCTACAGGTATTTCAAGATATCCTCTGCTATCAAGAGATTCTATAATATATTGTGCAATCATTATGAAATATTCATTATCATTCAATTCAAGAATTTGTTCATGCAAATATTCTTTCAAGGATTTCTTTTTTTCAATAAAATTTAATGGTGAAATTTCCTCATTTGAATATGCTTGCTCCGGATTATCTTTATAACTATCATAATCCATTTCTTGAGCCATCTTTTCAATATCATATTGTTCTAATTCACTATTTTGAATTTCATCTTCTGAGTTATCCTGCTCATTTATTTCTAGAATAGGATTTTCAGAATATTCATTATCTATATATTCTCTCAAATCATGAAGAGACATTTGTAAAAGCTTAATTGATTGCTGCATATTTTGAGTCATTATCATTTTTTGTTGCTGAGTCATTTTTATACTATAATCAAGATTCATAGCTACCTCCTGTTCATATAGTTACTGCATATTGGATTATACAAATAAATATAATTGTATATTTTTAATTTCATCTCTGTTTATCATTTGTTAAACGTATTCAAAAAATATTTTACCTATTAAATAAAGTATAACTTTTAAGTCATATTATAGCAAGTACTCATTTATACTTTACTTATTTTATATTTACTACATAATTTTTTGTATTATTCTCTTTTAAGATATATATTTTTTATAATAAAGTCCCATAACAATTAGAGAAATCTTTTCAAGATTTCATCCTTCATTGTCAATTGAAATATATATAATCAATAAATTAGTAAATATAATACTGTCTATTCTAAATATACATTCTTCAGTAAAATATAGATATCAACTGATTTTAATGAAAATTTAATTTTCAACAATATATATTAATTAAAGCAAAAACCACCATAGTTCATAACAACTATAGTGGTTTAAATATATATTTGTTTTATTATTTCATATTAGGAAATCCTATTTGTCTTAATGCTTCATAAGCTACTATTGCAACAGTATTTGATAAATTTAAACTTCTGGTACTTGATTTTATCATCGGTACTCTTAATCCTTGAAATCTATCATGAACTTCTTGAGGAACCCCACAAGTTTCTCTTCCAAACATTATGAAATCTCCATTTTTAAATTCTATCTCATCATAATGATTTCCACTTTCATGAGTAGTAGCTAGAAATATTCTTTCATCTCCATACTTTTCTAAAAAATCTTCATAACTTTCATGAACTTCTAAGTTTAAATCCTTCCAATAATCCAAACCAGCTCTTCTTACTTGTTTTTCACTTATATCAAATCCTAGTGGTTTTATTAAATGTAGTTTACAATCTGTAAGTACACATGTTCTTGCTATATTTCCTGTATTTTGTGGTATCTCAGGTTGATATAAAACTATATTAAAATTCAAAATTTCACCCTCTTCATTATTCTAAAAATATAAATGTATTTTCATTGTTTTAAATTTCTGCATACATCTCAACAACCAATAAAATTAAATTTATAATTAATTTTACATTTATTATACACTATTGTCCTATAGTAATATCCTCTAAATTAGAATTATCAGTTTCAGGTACTGGCTGTTGTTGTTCTTCCTGTACAGGTTTGTTCTCTTCTGTTGAAGTTTCTGGCTGTGCTGGTGCTTCTGGCTTTTTAGTTCCCTTTTTAATTATTACATCTACCTTTGCATATGTGTCATTAGAAACTTGTTCCCTATTTACTTCTACTCCATTTTCGTATGTTACTTGATATGATTTTGCTTTATAGCCAGTCATTCCTCCACCTTCACTAACTTCAGTTCCTTCATCCAATGTTGGATCTTCTACAACTTTAGTTTCTGCAGGAAGGGTTTCAAGAATTTCGTTAACCATATCATATGTTTTTCCATTTAATGCACTAGAATCACCATAAATATTATAAGTCACAATTTTTCCTGCTGTATATCCCTGAATATATATTGGAAAATCATATGGATTTGTAAATTTGTAGTCAAGGTAACCATATGAAACTGTTGCATCTAATCCCGGTACCGCATATCCTACCGCCATAGAATGATTTGTTCTTTCTGTAGATCTTATATTTGCTCTCATAACCGCTCTATAAAGAGTTGTTGATACCTGACATATTCCACCGCCAATTCCTGGTTCAACTTTATTTCCAACATATGTTCCAGCTTCCTGGAATCCAGTTTCCTCTGTTCTAGGTCCTACAACATCATTAAAACTGAATGTCTCTCCAGGCATAACTATTGTTCCATTAATTTTTTGTGTTGCAAGTTCTATATTATGGCTTCTTCCTGCTGCTGAAGTTCCATAACTTGTTGAAAATGACCCCATAACATCTTTAATTTTCGATAAATCTTCAGATGTTACTTTTGCTTTAGTAACTTCTGCTGAAATCTCTATTTTGTCCTCTGAATCAGTATCTCCATTTAATGCTTCTTTTATTTGTAAATCCAAATCCTCAGGGTCTATCTCCATACCATCCTGTTCAGGTACTACCTGAATTTTATCTCCTGAAATATTAATTGAAGCATTTACAGGTTCTTGATTTACTTCATCAATAATTTTCTTTTCAAAATCATCTAATTTTTCTTCATCATAAGAAAAAGCTAAATGTACATCATTTTTCTTTTTACTTTTAATTTTCAAATATTTCTCAAAAAATCCATTGTTCTTTCCATATTCAAATGCTTCTTCTACTGTAGCATCAATATCATATGACGGACATATTTGGGAATATTTAAGTTCAAATTCCTTACCCTCTACATCTATTTGAAGAACCTTATTATCTATTTCACCTTCAAATGCTTCTTTTAATTTAATTTTGGCTTCATCTTTTGTCATTCCACCAATATCAACATTCTGAACAGTGACACCAGGATAAATTTTTTCATCCCATTTCTTAACTGAATTATTCATTGCCACCAAATATGCTGCAAGACCACATATAATGATCACAAGTGTCCCTGCTGTCATGAGTGCAATTTTCCTCTTTTTTTTTGACGCACTTTTTCTGGAAGACTTTCTTCTCCCACTACCATTTTCCACTTATTAATCCCCTTTCAAGAAATATAAAATATAAGTTTTTTAAAATAATATAACAAATAATAATTGCAGTAATAAATTATTTTTAATCTTAATTTTGTATTAATAAAATACAATTTTGACATAAATCTTTAATATAAATATAGTAACTATATTATCAAAATATATTATAACTTAAACTTATATTTTACTTATAAAAATATATTATTTTTTAACACATAATTGATGACAATTTATATAAATATAAATTGTCATCAACGCTAATATTATATCATATTTTGTTGTACTTATGATAGCTAAATTACAATAGATAATAATAAATAATATCAATATTTATTATCTGCTTACACATTTACCTTAGCTCTGATTTTAGATGTCTCTCCATCATAATCAAATGCCTCCATTGATACTTCTAAAGGCCTTGTAGTTATTTTG
The DNA here is from genome assembly GCF_934754915.1 of uncultured Clostridium sp. Taxonomy (GTDB): domain Bacteria; phylum Bacillota; class Clostridia; order Clostridiales; family Clostridiaceae; genus Clostridium. Next base: position 35,765 of record NZ_CAKVKB010000009.1, on the reverse strand, counting down.
CTTATTTTCTCAGAACTTATAATATAATTTGTATCATTTTCATCTACTGTACCTACCCACTCTTTATTTAAGAATATGTTATATCCTAAAATGTCCGAATCATTATTTTTATTCCACGAAACATATATTCTTCCATTTTCCAATTTAGCTTTAAGTCCTGTTACAGATGCTGGCTGCATTAATAATGAAATATTATTTGGCCCCCAATTTGCATCTACAGGATTCCCAACACCTTGAATTTTTTGATTTTCGCTATACTGCCATATTCTCCACCTAGTCCATCCTCCAATATCTGGTGGAACCGATGGATTTATAGGCAAATTAGTATACATAGCAATCCACAAAAGCATATTCTTTAAAGGATAACCTTTTCCTGGCACATAAAAATTATCATATATTTCAATAAAGAAAAGACCTGTATAAAGCATTAGTCTTCTTCTTGTTTTTTGTTCAAACCGCTTTCTAAAGCGGTCAATCCAATCGACTAATGTTTTTGTTGATATTGATTTATCTATAGGAGTTTCAACATCAAGTACTGGAAATAAATCTCCATAATCTTTATTTCCAAATCCCTCTTGAAGAACTTGTATAAAATCATCACATTGTCTATCTGCATCAGTCAAATCATAAGATGGGACTCCAAAATGATATGCTCCTACAGGTATACCATATTCATGGCTTGATTTAACATAATCAAAAAATTTTCTGTCAACTCTAAATCTTCCAGAGCCAGAACCAGATGCTCTTAAATACAAGAAATCTATTTTTGTAGCTAAAATATTGAATTGTACATTTTGAGTATATTCATTTATATCAATACCAAAAAGACTTTTAGAATTTTTGTCTTGCATATGTCCTCCAAATAAAATACTACATTAATATAAATATTAATATTAATCAAAAAAAGTACCTTATTTTTTATAAATGATTCCTATTGTTTATTAAGTTCAACATAAAAACTTATATTATTTCCAACAGAATCAGCCCATATTTTTCCTCCATGCAGTTCAACTATATTTTTTGATATTGCAAGCCCAAGACCAGATCCTCCCGTATTTGTATTTCTTGATTCATCTACTCTATAAAATCTGTCAAAAAGTTTATCTGTTTTTTCTTTTGTAAGATGATCTCCTTTATTTCTAAATACTATAACAGCCTTGCCATCTTTTTCATACAAACCAATAATTATTTCACCTGGTTTATATGCATATTTAATAGCATTAGTAAGTAAATTTTCAAACACTCTGAGCATCTTTATTGGATCTATTGATACAAATACTTTTTCACACTCGAATTTTTTAAATATACTTAAATTATTTTCGTCAAGTATTGGCATAAGCTCTTCAATAAGTTGTGATAAAAATTCTGATAAATTAACCTGACTTCGATTTAGATTAATTCCATTATTATTGTATTTTGTATACTCAAATAAATCATCAATCAGTACCTTTAATCTTTCAGCTTTATTAAAGGCAATATTTAAATACTCATCCATTTCCTTTTCATCTTTATATCTCTTTTGAATTACAAGCCCCATATATCCCATTACTGATGTCAGTGGTGTTCTTAAGTCATGTGAAACATTAGTTATTAAATCTGTTTTTGTTTTTTCAGCATCTCTTTCAGCATTTATTTTCTCACCAATTTCTTTAGCCATATAATTTATATTATATGCTATGTTTTTTATTTCATCTGTTCCTCTTTCTTCTATTCTATAATTAAGATTTCCACTTGCTATAATTTTTAAGCCAACTGCAATTTCATCTAAATATTTCATTTTACTATTGGTTATAACTACAAATGAAATTATAAATACAATACATGTTAAAAATACAGCTAATGATGAATTTGATTTATCTATTGTCGTATATGTTATAGTTGCTTCTGGAACTTTGCTATATATAAGATATACTCGTTCATCACCAATCTTAAGAGGCATTATATATTTCTTTTCTTTAACTACTCCTATTTTCTCATAATTAGAATTTGTCATTGCATCTTTTAATGCACTATATATGTCTATACTTTCTTCTGATACTCCACTTGTCTTAAAAAGCACTTTTCCATCAAGATCAGTAATGTAACATTTATCAGATTGTGGAATAGAATCTAATATTTCATAAATTGCTTCTGTATCTGTAAGTAATATTTGTTGATTTTCTATCTCTTCTGCAAGATCACTTGCTAATCTCTCAACGGCATCATAATCATATGTTATTTGCGGCTCTGTATATTCTCTTTTTAAAAAATTATTTGTAAAACTAAAAAAGAAAAATGATATCAAAAAGCATATTCCTATTACAAGCATAAGTTCAAATCTTATACTTTTTTCAATTTTCTTTTTTATAATATAAATAAAATGCTCTATATAATCTAAAATTTTCAGATAGGACTTATTTATATTTTTCTCCATTTTATTTTTTAATTTATTTTTCAATCTTATAGCCTACCCCCCACACTGTCTTTATAAACCTTGGATTTCTAGGATCAGATTCTATCTTTTCTCTAATTTTACGTATATGAACCATAACTGTATTATCAGAAGTCATAAAATCCTGATTCCATACACTTTCATAAATATTTTCTATAGAAAATACTTTTCCTCTGCTTTTTGCAAGAAGTGCTAATATATCAAATTCAGTTGGAGTTAACTTTATTAATGTATCACCAATTTTAACTTCATGAGTTTCAAGATTTATTGTAAGATCTTCAATTATTATAGTATTTTCATCCTCTTTAAGTTCTAAATCTTGTTTTGTTCCAAATTTATAAAATCTCCTAAGCTGAGATTTTACTCTTGCTACTAATTCTAATGGATTAAAGGGTTTTGAAATATAATCATCTGCTCCCATATTAAGTCCTAATATTTTATCTATATCTTCACTTTTAGCAGATAGCATTATTATTGGCATTTCCTTCATCTCTCGTATTTTCAAGCATGTTTCTATACCATTTAAATTTGGCATCATAACATCAAGTATTACAAGATCTACTTCATTATCTTTTATTATATTTATAGCTTCAACTCCATCACTTGCCTGAAGTGTATTATATCCTTCACTTTTTAAATATATCTCAACAAGATCTCTTATCTCTTTTTCATCATCAACAATTAAAATGCTTCCATTTTCCATCAAACACCATTCCTTCATCATATACTGAATTTAATCTTATTTTTATTTTAGCCTAAACTCCTTAATAAAAATATTATAACTCCTTAAGTTTTTCTGAAATAGGATCAATTATTTAAAATAAAAATAAGCTACATCTTTTTTATAAAATGTAGCTTATAAATCTAATTTTATTATCTTGAAATCTTCATTGAATCTTCTATTATCATATCAATAAGTTTATCAAAACTTATATTAACTGCTGCTGCACTTTTAGGAATAAGACTGTTCTTTGTCATTCCTGGTAAAGTATTAACTTCTAATATATAAGGAGTTCCATCAGATGTAACTATCATATCTACTCTTGAATAAACTTCACACTTTAAAGCTTTATAAGTAGCTAAAGCCATTTCTTCAACTTTTTCGTTCAAGTCCTTATCTAACTCTACTACAATTTCCTGTGCTCCACCATCATCATATTTTGAAGCAAAATCAAAGAATTCTGCCTTTGGCTTTATTGCAATTACAGGAAGCATTTTATCACCATAAACTGGGCAAGTAATTTCGTCACCTTTAATGAATTTTTCAATCATTACTTCCTTATCCCATTTAAATGCTTCTGCTACACAACCTGCTATTTCTTTTTCTTCTTTTACTATAAATGTTGCAACACTTGAACCACCATGAGTAGGCTTAACAACTACAGGATATCCTAATTTTTTAATTGCTTCATAGTTTATTTCATCATTTTGATGTAAATTTATCCATGGAGCAGTTCTTATTCCTGCTGCTTGAAGAATAGATTTTGTAACATCCTTATCCATACACATACCACTGCTTAATGGACCACATCCTGAATAAGGAATTCCCAAAGTCTGAAGTACTGACTGAACAGTTCCATCTTCTCCAAATTGACCATGTAATGCTAAAAGAGCAAAATCTATTCCTTTAACTTTTGTTACTATATCTTCTTTTTTATCTATGACAATCGATACAACTTCGTATTTATCTTTATTTATATTTTCAATTATTGATTTACCACTATCTAGTGATATTTCTCTTTCTGATGAAATGCCACCCATTATAACTCCAATTTTCATTTTTTACCTCCAATATTTTACTTGCCTGCTTTTATTATTTTAGTTTAAAAATATAAAAAATAAAAGAACCACCATATAATAATTTTTACTCAAAAGTGGTTCAATTAATTTTATTTTTCATATTTACATATATGACTCAGAGGACATTCTTCACATTTAGGATTTCTTGCTGTACAGCATCTTCTTCCATGAAAAATAAGAAGATGATGCATTAATGTCCATTCTTTCTTAGGCAGTTCTTTTTGAAGCTGTTTTTCAACTTCAAGAACATTATCACTATTTGCAAGTCCAAGACGATTCGATACTCGAAATACATGTGTATCTACCGCTATTGATGGAACTCCAAAAACATTTGATAATACAACATTAGCTGTCTTTCTTCCTGCACCAGCTAAAGAAGTTATGCCCTCCATAGTCTTAGGAACTTCTCCATTAAAATTCTCTTTTAATTGTCTGAACATAAGAATAAGATTTTTTGATTTGTTTCTATATAATCCAATCTGCTTTATTCTTTCTTCAAGTTCATCATTAGTAATTTCAAGAAATGCATCTAAATCAGGATAATCTTTAAACAACGTATCAGTTACTTCATTAACTTTTTTATCAGTTGTCTGAGCTGATAATATAGTTGCTACAAGCAATTGAAATGGTGTTTTGTAATTCAATTCACATTTTGCATCCGGATAAGTTTCTTTTAAAATCTCTACAATTTTCTTTGTCCTTGCTTTCATTTTTACATTCTCCTTACTTATATACACCTCTGTAATGTTCAGGTAAAAGTGCAGCTATGCTTCTCATTAGTATATCCATGCATCTATCATCATATTCATGTTTGTCTTCATCTTTTTCTTTTTTAGGAAATTCAATTTTATCTCCTATATTAACAGTAACATCAGCTTTATGCCATTTTTCTCCTCCCATATTTCCATCCTTGCTTATTGGAAGAAGTTTATCAGTACCAGACATTCCTATTGGTATTATTTCTGCTTTTGATAATTTTGCAAATAATAATATTCCTTTTTTTCCTTCAATCATAGCTCCAGTTCTGCTCCTAGTTCCTTCTGGAAATATAAGAATATCATCTCCGCCTTTCAATGCTTTAACAACTTTTGTTATAGCATCTTTATCTGCTGAATTTGGCTTTATCGCTATATTCTTAACTATCTTAGTTCCTATATTTGTTATTGGATCATTTGTTAATTTTATTCCAGCAATGAAATATGGATCACTTTTTTCTTTAAGTATTTTATTTAAAACTATTCCATCAGAATTGCTTAAATGATTGCATACAAAAATTCTAGGTTTTTTCACCTTATCAATTTTTTCCAAACCATTTACCGTTAAATTAGCATATTTTTTTAAATATCCATTAGCAATTTTTTTTGCTATACTTACAAAAATACTTTCTGGAAGCATATTTATAATCTTAACAGTTACTGGTGATAGCATTCTCATTCCCCCCATTTTATAATAAATCCCTATCTATTATATATTTTTTTCTACAGCCTTGCAATTTTATGATTCATTATCTTTATCATAGCTTTTTTCAATTATTCTATTTAAATAACCATTTAGATATGGAGATTCAAAAGCTATATCTTCAATTTTTTCATTACTTTCCTTTTTAAATAGATATTTTCTTATTAATGCATTTCTTTTTAATATATTTTTTCCTCTCCAGCCACACGATATCTTTTTAAATCCTTCTTTAAATTGACCATTATTTATGTTAATGATATAATCTTCATCAACATTCTGAACAAAATCCAATGGTTTAAATTCTTGTATTTTTGAATTTTTTACTTGTAAATTATATGGACAGCTATATTGACATGTATCACATCCAAATATTCTTCCTCCAAGCTTCCCCATTTCCCAATCTGTTAAGTCTTTTTTCTGTGTAATGTAAGAAAGACATATATTGCAGTTTTTCCTTGAATTATTTATTGACTTAGTTGGACATTTACTATAACATATATCACACTTTCCACACTCTTTAAATAAATTAATTTCATCAAAACTTCTCTTGTCCTCTTCATATATTTCCAAATCAGTTACTATTTCACCTAAAAATACATATGAACCATATTCAGGTGTAATTATAAGATTATTCTTTCCTATAAAACCAACTCCTGATATATATGCCAAATATCTTTCAGGAAGAGTATTACTGTCAACAAAAGTTTTATACTTTCCTCCATTTTTCTCAATTATCCTTCCTATTTCATTTAAATATTTATTAACTACAAAATGATAATCAAGTCCATGTGTATAAACTGAAAATCCACTTTCATTTTGATCTTTTATCTTCATTTTCTCATCTAAAAAAATATAAGGGAAAGCTATAGAAATTATAGTTTTCCCCTCTTTAAACCATTCTTTTGAATTTATTCTTAATTCTATATTATCTTCTTCAAATTCATTTTGTAAATTTGAAAATTTCCGCTTTTCTAAAAATGTCTTCAATTCATTGAATTTTCTACATTTAATGAAACCTACTGAATTTATACCTAAAGAAAAACAATAGTTTATTATTTCTTCTTTTACTCCCATGCTGTATCCTCTATATTATCATATCATTATAAATTTTCTTTTTGCGCCCCTGTAAATCTTTTATCTCTATTATACATGATTTTGCCTTATTTTTTAATATATTTTTAGCTCTTAAACCAACTGCTGTAGCTCCTTCAGGCACATTATGAAGAACAACTGAATTAGCTCCAATCTTTGCATTATCACCAACTATAATAGGTCCCAATACTTTTGCACCAGTTCCAATTAAAACATTATTACCAATAGTAGGATGCCTTTTTCCTTTATGCTTTCCTGTACCACCTAAAGTAACTCCATGATATATTGTTACATTATCACCTACTTCAGCTGTTTCACCAATTACAACACCCATTCCATGATCAATAAAAAGACCTTTACCTATTGTTGCTCCTGGATGAATTTCTATACCTGTAAAAAATCTTGATAACTGAGAAATTAAACGTGCTATAAAAAACCTTTTATGCTTATAGAAAAAATGTGCTATTCTATATGATATCAAAGCATGAATACATGGATATAATAATAATACTTCTATTTTACTCTTAGCTGCTGGATCTTCCTTTAAAACTCTTTCAAGACTATAATTTAACATTTTAAACACAGCTCTTCTTCTCCTTTTTTATTCAGTATAATTTCAATTGATTATCAGCAGAATTAATCAAAAAGTCCCATTGATATATATTTTTCTCCTCCATCTGGAGCTATTGCTAGTACCTTTTTGCCTTTTCCTAATTTTCTTGCTGTTTCTATAGCTGCATGAATTGCTGCCCCTGCTGATATACCAATAAGTACTCCTTCTTTTTGAGCAAATCCTTTTGCAGTTTTGAATGCATCTTCATCTTTAACTTGGATTACTTCATCTACAAAATCCTTCTCATAAATACTTGGTACAAAACCTGCACCTATACCTTGAATCTTATGACCTCCTGGATTTCCTCCACTTAAAACTGGTGATCCTGCTGGTTCAACAGCTATTGCTTTAATATTAGGATTCTTTTTCTTTAAATTCTTTGAAATACCTATAACAGTTCCACCTGTTCCAACACCTGCAACAAATGCATCTAAGTCAGGAATATCAGCATATATTTCTTCAGCTGTTGTTTCATAGTGTTTTTCTGGATTAGCTAAATTTTCGAATTGTTGTGGAATAAAATATCCATCTCCACTTCCTATTTCTAAAGCTTTTTCTATTGCTCCTTTCATACCTTTTGCACCTTCAGTTAATACAAGTTCAGCTCCATAAGCCTTTATTAAATCTCTTCTTTCTTTACTCATTGTTTCAGGCATTACAATTATTACCTTATATCCTTTTAAACCTCCAATAAGAGCTAAAGCTATTCCAGTATTACCACTTGTTGGTTCAACTATTACTGATCCTTCTTTTAATAATCCTTCTTTTTCAGCTTTTTCAATCATTCCTAATGCCGCTCTATCCTTAACACTTCCACCTGGATTGAACTTTTCTAATTTTACATAAACATCTGCAATATTTTCTTCCTTAATAAAATTATTCACCTTTAATATTGGTGTCTTTCCTACTAATTCTAATACTCCATTATAAATCATAATACTTGTCCTCCTAAAATATATTAATTCTTTTTTATTAATCTAAGTTAATGTACCTTTATTATTTAATCTATTAATAATATTTTATGCTAATTCATTTATATTTCATGTTATCTTATTAATCCATCAGTGTATTTCATTATGTTTAAATCACTCGTGCACTAGCAATTTAATTTTATATAATAAAAAAACCCCATCTTCTATAATCATTTATAGAGACGAAGTTACTTCGCGGTTCCACTCTAATTGGATAAATAAAAATCCCACCTCAAATTTAGCACAAAATATACCTATCACTATAACGGGTGAACCCGGAGAATCTTACTATCTTTCAGATTTCAACTCCAAAGGGCACTTCACATAAATTCCTGTTAGAAAGTTTTCAGCATCCTTTCCTCTCTGTCAACATTCCACTATGTTACTTTCCTTTTTCATAGTTTTTTAATTCTGAGTGTTTTGATAAACTTTATATTTTTATTATATGCCAAAACATAAAAAAGTCAACACCTTTTTTAAATTTTCCCAAAAGTGCTGACTGATTACTATTTCTAATTTTTCTTTTTCCATAAAGGATATAAAAACTCATCTATTATATCATGTATTATTACTATCCCTACAAGTTTTTCATTTTCATCTATTACAGGTACAGACAATAAATCATATTTTGCTGCTTTTTCTATTACTTTATTTATCTCATCATCGTGCTTTACTCTTGATACTGTTTTATCCATTACTTCTTTTATCTTCACTTCTGGAGAATATAAAATTAAATCTTTTAATGGTAAAACGCCCTCAATATGTTCCTCTTCATTTGTTATATATATATAATACATAACTTCTTCATCTGGTTTCATTTCTCTTAAAATATCAATTGTATCACCTATAGTTATATTAAGATGAACAGAAATAAATTCCTTGCTCATGATACTTCCTACTGTTTCATCTTCATATTTCAAAAGTTCTTTAACTTCCTCTGCATCTTCTCTTTCTAAATTTACCAATATCTTTTCTCTTTCTTCTTCATCAAGGTCATCAAGCAAATCTGCAATTTCATCACTTGGCATATTTTCAAGAACTTCTACAGCTTTACTGTCTGATAATTCCTTAATTATAGCACCTTTATATTCAGAATCAATTTCTTCAAGAGTATCAGCTGCTAAATCCTCATCTAGAGATTCTAAAACCTGCTTTCTTGAATTTGTATCAAGATTTTCAAGTATATCTGCTAAATCAGCTGGATGAAGTTTTGAGAGTTTTTTATATGGTACAGATAACTGTAAATTGTTGTTCACCATTTCAAGTGATTCTACATCATCCCATCTTAATACAGTATCTTCTATAGACTTTCCTCTAATTTTATATATAATTTTCATTAATCCTGATATCTTCAGTCTTCTATATCTTGCAAAAGGTCCCACTTCAACTGCAATTACTCTAAATTCTCCTGCAAGCTTAGCTATCCTAAGATCATTAACTCTAACAACCTGCTTTCCATTAATATCAACTATTTTTTTATCAAGAAGATTCTCTGATAAAAGATAACTATACCTCATTGGAAGTATTTCTTTGCTGCCTCTTGTTTTAATTTTAATTTTTCCATCATTTTCTGTAAATTTTATAGATCTGAATTCATAATGAAATGTAACTCCATCTTTTTTTAATTTATACCCAATTATACGTGGATATCCTTCTTCTGTAGTTACATAAATATCTTTTAATGATCCAAGTACATCTCCAAATTCATCATATACCTTACGATTTAGTATATTTGTATACAAAAACATTGATAATTCCATTACAAAGATTCCTCCTAATCTTTTTAAAGAAAGAATTCTTCTATGATTATTACCAATTCTACATAATTAATAACAACTATTTAAAAATCATAAGACAGCACAAAACCTTAAAAGAATTCCCTCTGCAAATATTTAATTTTCTCGTTTTATACTTAGTATTCTGAGGTCCTTCCTCCATGTTTTTACACCAGCCTTTTTCTATAATATTTAACACATCACTTCTAAATTTATTCTTTATCTATATCAATAATTATTTTAATCCATACTTATTATATTACATACAAATTAAAAGGCAATAATATTATTGATTATTTTAACTTAATTTTATCAAAATAAATAAACTTCCTAGAATTTATTTCATTTCATTAGGTTTGTAAAGTGCAACAGCTTATGTTAATATACTTTAAGAAATATACATGACTTTATTATTGTCCACATTTTTATTTTTTACTTTTGTGGATAATGTTACTATTTATATAACTAATTTGTGGATAAAATTTAGAAAGGATTGGAGTTAATAATTTTATGAAGCTTAATAAAGAATTTTTGCCTATAAGTAAAGACGATATGCATCAAAGAGGTATTGAGCAGTTAGACTTTATTATTGTTTCTGGAGATGCATATGTAGACCACCCATCATTTGGTACTGCAATTATCGGCAGAACACTAGAAGCGCAAGGTTTTTCTGTTGGAATAATCGCACAGCCTGACTGGCACAATTGCGAAGACTTCAAAAGACTTGGAAGACCAAAATACGGATTTCTTGTTAATTCAGGAAATATAGATTCCATGGTTAATCATTATACTTCTGCAAAGAGAGTACGACATGAAGATTTATATTCTCCTGGTGGAGAAGCAGGCCACAGACCAGATAGAGCAGTTATCGTTTATTGCAATAGAATAAGAGAAGCCTATAAAGATATAGGAATTGCAATTGGTGGTATTGAAGCTAGTCTTAGAAGATTTGCTCACTATGATTATTGGGATAACAAAGTAAGACGAAGCATTCTCGTAGATTCTAAAGCCGACTTATTAATGTATGGTATGGGTGAAAAAACTGTTGTACAAATTGCTGATTTATTAAGATATGGAGCTAATATAAAAAACATAACTAATGTACGTGGAACTTGTTATCTTACAAATGATATATCTAATATAAAGGATGCTGTACATATTCCTTCTTTTGAAGAAGTTTCTACTGATAAAAAAGCTTACGGTGAAGCCTATAAACTTGAATATTATGAACAGGATTCAATTTTAGGAAAAACCATAATTCAAAAACATGGTGACAGATATCTGGTTCAAAATTCACCACAGGAAAATCTTACTCAAGAGGAAATGGATATTACATATAACCTTCCTTATGCAAGAACATATCACCCTATTTATGAGGAAAAAGGCGGTATTCCTGCTATAAGAGAAGTAAAATTTTCAATAACAAGTCATAGAGGCTGTTTTGGTTCATGTTCTTTCTGTGCACTTACCTTTCATCAAGGAAGAGTTATTCAAAATAGAAGTCAGGAATCAATTATTGATGAAGCAAAACTTCTTACTACATTACCTGACTTTAAAGGATATATACATGATATAGGAGGCCCTACTGCTGATTTTAGGCATAGAGCATGCAAAAAGCAGGAAATTCATGGAACATGTAAAACAAAACAATGTATGTTTCCTAAGCCATGTAATAATTTAATAATAGATCATACAGAATATTTATCTCTTTTAAAGAAAGTAAGAAAACTTCCAGGAATAAAAAAGGTATTCATTCGTTCTGGTATAAGATATGACTATTTAATCCATGATCCTAATGAATCATTCTTTAAAGAGTTATGTGAACATCATATAAGCGGGCAGCTTAAAGTTGCTCCAGAACATGTTGTTCCAAGAGTATTAAATCAAATGGGTAAACCTACAAGAGAAGTTTATGACAAATTTGTTGATAAATATTTTCAGATAAATAAAAAACTTGGAAAGAAACAATTTCTTGTTCCTTATTTAATGTCTTCCCATCCAGGATCTGACTTAAATGCAGCAATAGATCTTGCATTGTATGTGAAAAAGATGGGATATACACCTGAGCAGGTGCAGGACTTTTATCCTACTCCAGGAAGTTTATCAACTACTATATATTACACTGGATTTAATCCAATTACTGGAGAACAGGTTTATACTCCTAAAACCCAGGAAGAAAAAGACATGCAGAGGGCATTGATTCAATTTGCTGTACCAAAAAACTATCAAAAAGTAAAAAAAGCTTTAATTAAAGCTCACAGAGAAGACTTAATAGGAAATGGAAAAGACTGTTTAATTGGATTTGCTCCTAAAAAAACAGGATATCAGGGAAAAAACAATAAAAATAATTCTTCTAAAGAAAGCAGAAGTAATTCTAAACATTTTGGTGATAATAAAAAATCAAAATCTCATAATAAAACTGAAAAATTCAATAATAAAAACTCAGCAAAAAAAGCATCTAATAATAGAAAAAGAATTCATTAACATAAATAAAACAACTGCTACTTTAAAAAATAATTTTTAAAGTAGCAGTTCTATAATAAAGATTATATATTTTTTACTATTGCCAGTTATAATTATTACATAAAAATCTAAGATAAATTTTAATTGTATATATTGAAATGAGGAACTTATTTACTATGGAAAAAAATATTTATATTATGATAAGCCAAACCAATACAGGATGTTCAAAAATACTTCAATTCTTTACACGAGCTCCTTATAACCATGCATCAATAGCACTCGATGAAAATTTAAATTCTCTTTATAGTTTTGCAAGACAAAATTTGTACATTCCTTTGATTGCAGGTTTTGTTAAAGAAGATATAAACAGTGGCATATACAAAATTTATAATAACACAGTATGTGAAATATATAGATTAAAAATTACAGAAGAACAATACAAAGCCCTAGAAGAATCAATTGAAGAATTTAAAAACAATGAATCTGAATATAGATATAATTTCGCTGGTTTAATCGCAATACTCTTTAATATTCCATATCACAGACCAAAGCATTATGTATGTTCACAATTTGTTGCATATGTGCTTGAACAATCCAAAGTAATTGAGTTTGACAAGCACTTCACACTTATGAGGCCATATGACTTTAAATCAATATCAGGACTTGATTTAATTTACTCTGGAAGGCTTTGTGATTATGCATTATAAATAAAATCAAAAATGGGTCTATATTAATTTTAATTCAAAAAGACCCATTTATTTCTTTAATTTAATTTTGATTTTTTAAACCCATTAATAACAAAACTAATTATTATTAAAAATATCAATTCTCCAATAATACAATACGGAAAAATCTTTATTCCTCCAATAATTATTATTTTTTCTATCATTACTGTCATAATTGCAGTTATTATGAACCATATTCCTTTCTTATTAACATACTTTTTATCTAGCAAAAGGACATTAATTATAAGCATTATTCCAAGAAATATTAGTAAAAATAGTGATATTTGAATTTCATTATTTATGGACATAATAAATCCATAAGTATTACTCACCTTTATCATAACTTTAGACCTAAATATGATAAATGCATAAACTGCACTGACAATAGCAAGAATAAAATAACTTCCCGTAAATTTTAGCTTTGGTGAACGTGAGTATACATATGTTACTGCAATAACTATTAATGGAACTGCAATATTATCTAAATAAATGATAGATTTTAAATAGTACAAATATCTGCTGCTTTCAAATATGCATAGAAAGACCAGTGCTAAATTTCTAAATAATAATATGATAATAACTATTGTAAAATATATTTTTATTCTTTTAGGAGATAATTCAAAATTTATTTTTAATGTATAAAAACATAAAAAAATCATAAGTAACAAAAATATATAGTATGCAAAATTCAATTTCTTACACTCCCATCACTATTTCTGTTACTTATATTTATTATTGTATATTTTCTTTTATTCCTAAAACTTTTATTCCGCCTTTAATACATTGAACTCTTAATGGAAAATCCGGTCCTCTTTCTCCATCAATATCTGTAACTATATCTTCATCACATTCAATATATAAATCATCTGTCTTAAAATATATAACTTTATCTGAATCAAGATGCTCACCTTTAAGCACTTTTATAAATAATGGAAGCAATTCAATTATTGCAACAGCTTTAAATATTATCACATCAAGTTTTCCATCTGCCACATCAGCTTCAGTAGCAAGATTAAAATTGCCTGCAGTCTTTCCATTAAATGCCAATAAAAGATACATATCACCATTATAAGTGCATTCTTTGGAAGTAAGTTTTATTTTTAAATTTCTAAAATTAGGAAGTTCTTCAAGGCCTTTTAAATAATATGCTAGTTTTCCTATAGTGTTTTTTAAATTAACATCAGTTTTTTGTGATACATCTGTAAACAATCCTGTACTTGCAACATTTATAAAGTATTTATTATTTATTTTTCCAACATCTAATGGAACCGGCTTTGAATCAAGAATCTGTCTGCATGCTTCCTGTATATCTGAAGGCATATTTATAAATTTACCAAAATCATTAGCTGTTCCTACAGGAAGTATTCCTATAGGGAGGTCAATATTTCGCTCCTTCATTGCATTTACCACTGAATCTACTGTTCCATCACCGCCAGCTATCAATACATATTCATATGTATCATCAACGATATCTAATGCTTCACTTAATGCTCTGCCTCTCTGTATTCTATAAGGAACTATTGTTAGGTTAACTTCTTGATGCATCCTTATAACACTATCTAATTCATTTATTATCCCATTTTCACCCGAGTATGGATTATATATAAATCTAACTTTTTTCACAATAAAACCGTACCTCCTCTAAAGATAATCTTTGTTTATTATAACCTCTCACTATATTTTTTTCAAATATACTATTAACAAATTATATATTAACAACTAAATTATTCCTTAATAAATTCTTAAAGGTTAACTTATACCTTATATTATTTCAGTTAATGTGCTATAATAACTCTTTGTAAGTATTTTTTATAATTTCGGGAGTGATTTTATGAGGAAAAGCTGTATTCCTAATGTATTTACTTTTATTAATTTATCTTGTGGAATATTATCTATAATGTCAACAATGAATGAAAAATATATTTTAGCAAGTATGTTTATCTTATTAGCAGGATTAGTAGATAGATATGATGGACGAATAGCTCGTTTTTTAAATGTATCTAGTGATCTTGGAAAGGAACTTGATTCGTTAGCAGATCTTGTTTCTTTTGGAGTTGCTCCATCAATCCTTATTCATGTTTTATTTAACCTTAATGAATCTGGATTATTAGGTATTATTGGTTTTATAATATTGTTATTATTCCCAATATGTGGAGCGTTTAGACTTGCACGTTATAATACGGCTCAGTTTGACGGTGTGTTTACAGGTATTCCAATAACAATAGTTGGTTGTTTTATGGCATTATTTTCATTATTATTGTTATTATTCAAAGTAGAATTAAGCTCTGTTCTTACTTATATAACCATTGTTCTTATGATTGTTGGTTCTTATTTAATGGTAAGTACAATACGTTTAAAAAAAGTATAAAATCAAAAAGAGTTGTTGTATAAAGATAAAAAATTTACAATATTTGGATGATAATTCATTTTCAAATATTGCAACTATAATCTTTAATACAACAGCTCTCTTTTTTCTATATTTAAAACTAATCTTCCTCCTCATCATCCCTTCCATTATTCTGAAAATTCAGTTCATTATCTATTTCTGTATATATTTTATTTTTCTGTGTGCTTATAGATATATAATCATTTTTTATCTTACAATACTTTAAATATCCACTTTCACATCTATCTAATGCCTCAATTACATTATCAATAAGACTTCCTAAACCATCAACTCTTTCTAATGCTTTTTTTACATCACTCTTTTTAGCCAAATTTACATTATACAATTCTGCCGCTCCTGCTATAAGTAATCTATATGCATCTACATAATTTTTCATGAGTCTGCTTAAATTTTCTATATCATTATAATGATTTTGGGCTAATTCATCATATTTCATTACACATATTCCTCTTTTATTTCTATATACTATTAATATATTCGCCTTTTATCTTCATTATAATTAAATTCTTCCTGTTTCATCAGTTATATAGTCATCATCTCCATAATTTAGATATGATGCGCATTCTCTTTCATACTGGCAAGCAATAACAAGTTCTTTTTGTAATTCATCATAGTATTCATCATCATTATTCCGAAATATTTCACAATCTATATAAGTTGATTTTATATTATTTTTTTCTTTAATATTATTATAATCTTTTTGTTTATCCATAATTTCTTTAATATCAACAAATACTACTGGGACTATAAATTCATCTGGATATACATACAACATACTACAGCTTCCCCCTATTTGCATATCTTTGAACTTATATTTTTAAAATATCCAATTGAATATCCACATAATGGACACCTTTCTGGTGCCTCACAGCCTTCATGTATATAACCACAATTTAAGCACATCCACAATGTATCTTTATTGTTACTTTTATAAAGAATATTATCTTTCATCTTCTTTGCCAGTTCAAGGTACCTTTTTTTATGATGTTCCTCAACTTCCTGAAGTTCCTTATAAAAATGAGCTATTTCATGAAATCCTTCTTCTTCTGCAATTTTTTCAAATTCCTTATATATTACATTAGCTTCTTCAGATTCACCAACGGCAGCTTCTATAAGATTATTTTTTGTACAATTAATTCTACTTAAATATTTTTTATAAGCTTCCCTTGCATGAGCAAATTCATTTTTTGCAGTTTCTTCAAAAACCTCTGCAATCCACATATATCCATCACATTTAGCTTTTTCCGCATATAAATCATATTTGGTTCTAGCCCTGCATTCACCTGCAAATGTTTTATATAAATTTTTTTCTGTTCTGCTTCCTTTTAAGTTCATTCATAATCTCCTAAGTATTTTTCCATATTTTCATATTATTCTCACAGATTTTTTTGGTTACTAATGCTTTCATATAAAATCTTATGCTATTATGTTTTTATTCTTTACAAAAATTAGTTATCCAAATAAACTCTAAATCAAAAAACAAGACTGCTGCATTAAACATTTTTACTGCTAAATCTAAAATTGTTTATTAAGAATTTAAACATTAGATTCAGCCTAATTAATATTTACGCATCAGCCTTGCATTTTTATACTATTGTAATTTTCTTATCCTGATCACATTTAATTATTATTTCCTGTCTGTCTGACCCTTTAGTAATCAATTTAACATCATATCCCCAAAGTTCTTGTACATATTTTAATGTTTCTTTTGCATATGAAAGTTCTAATGCTCTTCCATCAAAAACATTTTCTAAAGTAAGAGTATTGTCTTTTTTATTAAAATCAATTACTCTTACATATGGAATGCCACCCATTCCACATGTATAGCTCATAGTATCACGAATTACCTTCCATCCATCTTCATCAGATATTTCTTCAATTATTGTATCAAATGTTCTATGATTATATTGGAATAGATTTAACTCTTCACATAATTCTTTTGTTAAATATCTTCTAATAAATGAAGCATCTCTATCAACTTCCCTTACTTCAAATATTTTTTCTTTTCCATATTTTTTATCAAGATCTTCAAATATTTTGAAACCAACATAATATGGGTTTAATCCTCCAATAGCTGGGGCAATTACATCATTATGCCTCTTTAGGAATTCAAAATGAAGTTCTTGTGGAAGATCAAGTTGTTTTAATATATTATAATGAGTATAGCTTGCCCATCCTTCATTCATTATTTTTGTTTCAACCTGAGGAATGAAATACTGAGCCTCTCTTTTTACTATCCTTAATATTGTCTTTTCCCATTCCTCAAGATTTCCATATTTAATAATGAATCCCATAACATCATCCACAGGTTCTAATGGCACTTTTTCTAAATCAGGAAGCTGTATCTCAATATGCGAATCTAAAATTCCCCGATTTTCTTTTTTACTTTCATATTCCTTAATAATAGTGTCCTTTATCTCATCATTAGATAATTCTTTAACACCTATACTTCTTCCTACTTGAAATCTCAAAGCATGTGCTGCATCTAAAATTCTCTCTACTTTTGCATATCCAATACTAGGATCATCAATATAATCACGTACTATCTTTGAATCAAGATTGAACATTTCAAGAGTATAATCTGCATTAGTTCCTTGTTTAAATAATCTGTTGTTTTTAAAAAAATCATTATGCCCATATACATGAGCCATAGTAAGAATCTGTAATAATAACGTATTGTCCTTCATTAAGTATGCAAGACACGGATTTGAATTTATAACCATTTCATAGGGAAGTCCTGTTAAATTCAAGGAGTAAAGAGTTTTAGTTTTTTCATAGGATTTACCAAAACTCCAGTGCGGATATCTTGAAGGCATTCCAACATAAGCTTCATATCCAATCATTTCATTAAACCCTATTATTTCAAATTCTTGAGGATAGTAATCAAGACCATATTCCTTAACTTTTTCTTCTATTTTTTCATTCCATTTTTCCAAGTCATAAATACTATACTTCATAATCTACTCCTCCTCCTTTAGTTCCTTTCTAAGCATGGTTCTAAGTGCATCCCATAAATCCTTTTTTTCTTTTATTACTACTGGTACAAAATTTTCATTAGTAATTTCCTTGTTAAATTTATGATACATTGTTGTTGTATATGTTGAAGGAAGAAGTTCTGCATAGCCAAACATATTGCTTACTCCACATATTTTTTTCACAGCTGAAATTGCCTTTTCATTATCCTCAGACCAATTGTCACCATCACTAGCATATATAGGATATATATTCCATGAAGCAACAGGATATTTTTCTTCTATAACACTTAATGCTTCATTAATACCACTTGAAATATATGTGCCTCCAGATTCTGATTTATGGAAGAATTCATATTCATCCACTCTTTTAGCGACAGTAGTGTGATATATAAACTCAAATGCAATGTTATTATATTTTCTCTTCAAAAATGTAGCTAATACAAAGAAAAATGAACGTGCAAGATATTTTTTTGTAACATCCATTGAACCTGATGCATCCATAATAAATATCATTACAGCATTGCTATCTCTTTTAGGTTTCATTTTTACTCTATAATATCTTAAATCTTCTTCTCTAAATGGAAATCTTTCTATTTCATTATTTTCTCCCAGTTCTTT
Organism: uncultured Clostridium sp.; assembly: GCF_934754915.1. GTDB lineage: Bacteria > Bacillota > Clostridia > Clostridiales > Clostridiaceae > Clostridium. The sequence goes on along the minus strand of NZ_CAKVKB010000009.1, from coordinate 16,437 downwards.
AAGTGCCCTCTTTTTCCCCTGTTTTCTTGCTATCTTAGTCATTACAGTTTTTTTCTTAGCAAGACGTGGCCTTATTCCATGAGTTTGATATCCTCGTTTTTTTCCAGTACTTTCTGTAACTATTTCAGAGTATTTTTTCTGATCAAGATTTGGAAGATTTAAATCTTCTGAAATATAATCCATTAATTCTTCAAGAGTAATTTCAGTTTCATAAACATCATCGCCTTCTTGATTTCCAGCACCTTTATTTCCTTGTGCAGGCTGTTTTTTACTTCCTATTTTATCTCCTCTCTGTTCATCACCAACACCAGTTGCAACACCTTTAGAATTCCTTCCATATACAAATTGATATTCCTTGATCCCCTTAATAGGAATCTTAAATTTTTTATTCTTGCTTTCACCTACAATACTTTCTTCAGATAGTATATCTCCAAGATTTTCTTTAATTGACTTCTCAACAAGCTGTCTATGTCTTCTTCTATCTTCTATGGATCTATCATGATCAACTGGATTATTTGTATAATCCCTAAATACAGCCATAACTTTTTAATCTCTCCATAAATTATTCGCTGCATATTTCAATATTACATCACAGCAGTGTATACAATATCCATTTTTCTTCATTTCTTCAACCATAGAATTGTATTTTTCTGCCTGCTCTTTATCCCTTACTTTTGATTTTGTAATGATTCTAGATAAATCCTTAACTGATTCTGTCAATTTCTTTTCTATAGCTTCTTTTAATGGTTCATAAGAAGTATAATCTAATTTACCACCTTTTCTGATTATATAGAACATATATGAAGTAACATCAGATCTAAAGCCTTTTGCTGATGCTGCATAAACACCTATTTGTTCTTCAATGCTTCTCATAAAGTCTTCATCTGGATTAAGTTCTTCACCAGTAGAAGCATCCTTAATTTTTGTTTTGTTAACATAAGCTTCTGCATTGTCGATATAGTTATTAAATAAACTTTCAGCTTGTTCTCTGAATGAATGTATAAATGCTTTTGTAATTTCTCTTTCAAGAATTTTATTATATTCTTTTCGTATAGTATCCTGTATGAATCCTAAATATCTCTTTTTATCATCAGCTGCAATATCCATTTCTTTAACTGACTTAATTATATTTTCCATTACACTTAAAGGATTTATACAGTCATATTCAGATTCTGCAAGAGCATTATCTATTGCTTTTATAATAAATCTTGTACTTATTCCCTTCATACCTTCATACTGTCCTGCTTCTTCCCTAAGTTCAGTAATATCTATCTTTTTTGTAGTTCCTTTTTCAACTATCTCTTCACCATTATAAATTTTAAGTTTTGTCATACTATCAGCTTTTGCAGATGGTGTAAGTCTTGAAAGAATTGCAAACATTGCTGCAACTTCAATTGTATGAGGTGCAATATGAGCATTAAAATTACTCTTTCTCAAAATCTTTTGATATATCTTAACTTCCTCATCAAGCTCCAAGCAATAAGGCACTTCTATTTTTACTATTCTGTCTAATATCGCTTCATTGGTATGATCTGATTTAAACTTATTCCATTCTGCTTCATTAGAATGAGCTACAATAACACCATCAAAATAAATCATTGAACCTTTTCCTGGGGATGGGACTGATTTTTCCTGAGTTGCTGTAATTATTGTATGAAGATATTCAACATCATTTTTAAACACTTCTATGAATTCAACAAGCCCTCTGTTACCAACATTAAAAGCACCATTTAAAGAAAATATTCTAGGATCATCTTCAGAGTATAAATCCATTTTTGAAATATCAATTGATCCTGTAAGTATTGAAGTATCCTGATTATTAGGATCTACAGGAGGAACCACACCAACTCCTTTTCTCGACCTTATAGAAAATCCAACTCTTTCAACAGGGAATTCTTCATACATTCCATTAAGTTCATGCATTAATTTATACTTACATACAGGACACAAATCCCCTTCAATCTGAACTCCAAGAATTTCTTCAAATTTAGGTCTTAAATGTTTTGGAATAAGATGAAGCGGCTCTTCATGCATTGGGCATCCCTTCAATGCATATACTGGATCACAATCCTCTATTGCTGACTTTAAGCTTTCAACTATTGATGATTTACCAGCTCCTACAGGACCAACTAAATATAATACCTGTCTCGATTCCTCACCTTTCATTGCAGCAGATTTAAAATAATTAACAAGCTTCATGATAACCTTATCAATTCCATAAAAATCATCTTTAAAGAAACCATATCGCCTTATAATTTCATTTCCATAAATTTTTCTTACTTTTGGATTTTCTTCAGCTTTTAATTCTTCAACACCTTTATTCTTAATCATATCATAAAGTCTTTTGTGAGCTAGTTTAACAATTTCAGGATGTTCTTTTACAATATCAAGATATTCTAAAAAAGTTCCTTCAAATTTTTGTGTATTAGCCCTCTCTCTATCAGTTTCAATAAATTCCTTAAAGTTCATACTCATAAATATTCCCCCCTCCTAATTACAATATATTCATATAAAACATTACAGTATGACTAATTTTTAAAAGTTAATTACATATAAATGCAAAAATCCATTGGAAGTAAATTGCATCTATGCACTTATATTAATAATTATGTAAAACCACTTTTATATATAACAAAAAAATTGAGATATTTTTTATATCTCAATTTTTAAATATTAAAAAATGATTTTTCATAATCCAAAAATATATTCTAAATTAGTAATGGACAATTATAATTCATATATGTACTTTAATAACAGAACCATTCAATATAAAATAAAACTTACAAAGATTTCATTATTCATTATAAATTGTGCATTGTACATTTTTAATTACAATATATATCTTAATTTAACGAGATATTTTTGACAGTTACATAATCACAAAGATCTCTTCTTATTTTATTATTTTCACCATATTCTTTTACATAACCAGCTCTTAGTACCATTTGTACTGGCATATTAGTATTTAATTCATCACTTATCTCATCACAATATGGCTCTTCTTCTAAAGCTTGACTCATAGGATGTATCGAAATCCCCGCTTCAACAGCTTTAAGCCAAGTCCTTTCCAATAACATTCCTGTTTTAATCAGTTCATCATCGCTTGTCCCTCCAGTGATTATAAAAAATCCAGAACAACCATCAACTTGCTTTTTAGTTGTATCTACAGACTGTTTTGCATAAGAATCTTCTTTTGCACTTTCATGAGTAGTAATAAGATAATATATACTTTTTACAAAGCCAGTTAATCCAAGTTGTTCTGCCGAAAGACCATCTTTACTATCAATAGTTTCTTTATCAGACAAACGTAACCACTTTGAAAATTCCTCAGCTTTATTTTTATCATATGCCTGTTTTTCCATTGCAGAAACTGTTGATTTTTTTATATATTCAAATGATTCAGAACCACTTTTTAAGAAAAATACATTATTATCATCTATAACTTTTTCAATATCCTCATCATTAATATTTTTATTTAAAAAAGGTCTTTTATCAGTGTGACGTTTCATAATGGCATTAATTATTTCATCATTTACATTATCTTCTTCTAACTTTTTATATTTAATCAAGACCACATTGCCACCATCTATTTCAGAAATTGACAAATCAGTTTCATATCCATATGCTTCAAAAGCCATTAAAATATTTGTAGTAAATGCACCAATAGAAATATATGCTTCTCTGTTTTCACTATCTACTTTTTTTAAAGTACGTTCTTCATCTAAATATATTTTCATAATATTTTTTTCTGGATCAACAGACACCTTCCATAATTGAGTATTATGTGAATTAGGAGCCATCGATCCATAATAGATTATTTCTGAAATTTCTTCTGGAAGATTGTCTACATTTTTATCAGTTTCATTTAATATTTTATCTTTCACAAAAAACTCCCCCCAAAATAATATAGCGTTGTATAACAATCTTATGCAACGCTAATACTACCCTGCTAAAAATATTGTCAATTCTTTCTTTTATTTAATTTTTACAGGTTCAGGATAATCTACACCATTTGTATCAACATGTATTGATTTAATCACAACACCGTCCTTAGGTTTATCATTAGAATCTGTTTTTACATTTTCTATTTCATTGACAACATCCATTCCACTTATAACTTTACCAAATGCCGCATAATCTCCATCAAGATGGGAAGCTGCTTTAGTCATTATAAAGAACTGGCTTCCTGCACTATCAGGATCTTTAGCTCTAGCCATAGACAATACTCCTTCTGTATGTTTTAAACTATTTGCTATACCATTTGATGTGAATTCACCTTCAATAGTATATCCAGGTCCTCCTGTTCCATTTCCATCAGGATCTCCTCCCTGAATCATGAAATTTTTAATAACCCTATGAAAAGTTAGATTATCATAAAATCCACTATTAGCTAAGTAAATAAAATTATTTACTGTATTCGGTGCTACTTCAGGATATAATTCTGCTTTTATTGTTCCATATCCTTCTACTTCTATAGTTGCTACAGGTAAATTTTCTGATGACTCTGTTAAATCTTTATTTTTATCTGACATTTCTGTACTTTCTTTATTTTCTTGGCTTTTGTTTTGCTGATTTCCACACCCTATAAGTGTAATTGGAATTATGCATAGAATAACTGTAATAATTTTTATAAATTTCTTCATTCTCAAACCATCCTCTTCTCAATATCTATTTTTAACTAAATTGATTGTAAAATTTATTTATATTTTATCCTAATCCTCAAAAATAAGTCTTGTATAAAATATATATTTCAATTAACAATATACAATTTAATTGTGGATATTTCATAATTATAAATTTATATAATTTAAATCAATATATAGTGTATATATTTATATTCAGAATAATATATATTGTTTAATTCTTGATATTTATATTAATATGAAAAATTCTTAATTATGAAATCTCTGCAATATTTCTACGTTATTTTATTATTGTAACATAATATATTATATCAAAAAATCAAAACAACATTTTTTAAATATAATCCATGTTTAATAAATTTCTTTGAAACAAAAAATAAGATATATCAGTATTTTTACGATATATCTTATTTAAATAATACATTTATTTAAAATTTTTAAGCTCTGCTATATCCTGCTCAGGATCAATGCCATTTACAGTAATCATGTTTCCAGAAATTGCAGCATTTGCTCCACTTTCAAAGCATTTTCTTCCTCCTTGAGGCAAATCAAGTCTTCCAGCTGCAAGTCTTATCTGAGATTTAGGAAGTATAAACCTGAATATTGCAATTGTCCTTAAAATTTCTTCATAAGAAATGCTTTCAGCATTCTCAAAAGGAGTTCCTTTCTTTGGCTGTAATATATTTATTGGCACTGAATCAACTTGAAGTTTCTGAAGGTCAAAAGCCATATCAATTCTATCTTCCATATTTTCACCAATTCCCAAAAGTCCTCCTGAACAAATTTCAAGACCAGCTTTTTTTGCATATTCTAAAGTCTGATATTTATCATCATATGTATGTGTTGTGCATACATTTTTGAACACTCTTCTTGAAGTTTCAAGATTATTGTGATACCTTGTTACTCCTGCTTCTTTTAATTTAACAATTTGATCATATGGAAGTATCCCTCCATATCCACATATTGAAATATTACAATCTCTTTTCAATTTTCTATATGAATCACAGAGTATTTCTACTTCTTTATCAGTTATCCTTTTTCCTGCTGAAACTACTCCATACCTATTTATACCCTTATTGAAATTTGAAATTGCATCCTCTTTAAAGTCCTCATATGAAATCATATTCTGAACCTTACATTGACCGTTATAATGAGAAGATTGTGCACAAAATTTGCAGTCTTCAGAACACCTTCCTATTCTTCCACTTATGACTGAGCATAAATCAAAATTGTTACTACAATAATGCTTTCTTATCTCATTAGCTGCACTGCAAAGTTCATCACAGTCTTCATTAATCAAAGTCAGTGCTTCTTGTTTATTTATAAGTTTTCCATTTAAAATCTTATTTTTTAACTTATCAACCACTTTATTATTAAGCATGTACACTGCCTTCATTCACTTTAATATAATTCATCTTTCTAAGTATTGGAATCAATTTTACACCAGCAATTGATGTTATGATACACTTACATATGTCACCTGGTATGAATACTACAAAACATGTCATTATTGCACTCATAACACTTACCTGTTTTCCAAGATAAAAATTCATAATAAAATAAAAATATGCAACACCTATTAAGTAAATAATTGCAAGTCCAGCATAACATGCTCCAAATAATTTTATAACAGATACCTTTTTCATCTTTTCTGTTAAATATCCTGTCAAAGCTGCTCCTAAAATAAATGCTATAAGAAATCCAAATGTAGGATTTACAACATAGCTTATTCCACCACCTCCGGTGAATATTGGAAATCCTATAAGTCCTAAAACTACATAAACCAATACAGACATAGCCCCAAGCTTCCATCCTAAAAGAACAGCTGCTAAACTTATAAATAATAATTGTAAGGTTATTGGAACTGGTCCAATTGGTATTTTAATAAAAGCCCCTACTGCTATTAAAGCAGTAAACATTGAAACAAGAATCATATCTCTTGTTGTAATTTTAAAATCTGTCATATATTGCACCCCAAATCGTAAATATAATTTATTTTTACAATATAACTATATATTGTTTAATTATTATTGTCAACTTATTTTTTTTATAAGTTAACAATCAAGTTTACAATTAATATAAAAAAATAAAAAATGCCATGTATCAAATTAATACACAGCATTTATATATTTAAATATGGTTTAATATAATAGCTATTATGATAAATTAATATTTAAAGATCCATTTCTCATTAACTATTATAAATTAATTTATTGAACTTTTTATATAATTTACAATATTATCTACAGATATACCATTTTCGTTAAGAATTTCTTGTACATCATATCTGTCTGGGAATGATTTTTCTATTCCAAAGTTTTTAACTTTAATATCTGAATCACCATAATATGAAGCTATTTTCTGTCCAAAACCACCATCTAAAATTCCATCTTCTAATGTAATAACAAGTTTATGGTCTTTCTTTAAATCTTCCAATAACTTTTCATCAAGTCCTGTAATAAATTTAGGATTAATTAAAGTCGCTTCAATATTGCTATCTGAAAGTTTTTCAACTACACTTTCTCCTATAGAATAAAAATCACCTAACGCTATAACCGCAACATCTTTTCCTTTTTTATTTACCTGGAATTTATTTAGTTCATTATAATCTGTAACATCTTCAATTCCACTCTCTATAACTCCATTTGCAGGTACACGAATAGATACTGGGTGCTTATCTTGATTTACTGCCCATTTAAGCATTGCCAAATATTCTTCTTTGCATGTTGGAGCTAAATATACCATATTAGGAATATTTCCAATCATAGATATATCATATAATCCAAGATGTGTAACATCATTCATTCCATACACTGATCCGGCAAATACTAATATAGTTGCTGAATTATTGTTAATACATAAATCTTGAGAAATTTGATCGTATGTACGTTGAACAAAAGTGCTATATACTCCATAAACTGGTTTTCCACCATTCTTTGCAACACCTGATGCTAAAGCTACTGCATGTTCCTCTGCAATACCAACATCAACAAATTGTTTTCCAGCCTCTTCTCTTCTATCTTTACTAAATCCAAATACTCCTGGTGTTCCAGATGTTATAGCCATTACAGTTGGATCTTTTTTCATTGCATCTAACAAATATTCTGCTGTAATGTTTTCATACGATTCTGCATTTCCCATTGAAAACTTTGATTTTCCACTTTCAATTTCAAAAGGCATTCCCCAGTGCCATAATTCTTTATTGTTTTCTGCTGGAGCATATCCTTTTCCCTTAATTGTATGAATATGTATTACTACAGGATGATCTATATCTTTAACTTGCTTAAATGCGCTTATTAATTGTTCAAAATCATGGCCATCTTTTACATAAAGATAATCAAATCCCATTGCTTTAAAGAAATTACATTCACACTTTCCTTCAGTTTTTCTTAATTCACATAAATTTTTATATAATCCCCCATGATTTTCTGCTATTGACATATCATTGTCATTTACAATCACAATCATGTTAGTTCCAGCTTCTGCTACATTATTTAAACCTTCATAGGCTTCTCCTCCACTAAGAGATCCATCTCCTATGAGTGCAATTATATTATCCTTTTCATTTTTTAAATCTCTTCCTTTTGCAAGACCACATGCAAGACTTATTGATGTTGAAGTATGACCAATTGTAAAAAAGTCATGTTTGCTTTCTTCTGGATTAGAATAACCAGAAACATCATCATATTTCTTTTCGTCAATAAATGCATCTTTTCTTCCTGTAAGCATTTTATGAACATAGCTTTGATGTGATACATCATAAACAATCTTATCTTTTGGTGAATCAAAAACATAATGTAATGCTACTGTTAATTCAACAATTCCTAGATTTGGACCAATATGACCACCATGTTCACTTAACTTTTTTAGAAGTTTTTCTCTAATCTCACTGCTTAAACTTTTTAATTCATCTAAAGATAATTTTTTTACATCTTGTGGTGAATTTATTTTTTCTAAATACATACATTTCCCTCCATACTCATACTTTCAATATTACTGTAGCACTTAGAGTTAACTCTAAGTCAATACTTTTTAATAAAAAAATAAATTTTATATAATAATGACAGCATTTATATGATCATCCATATATAATCAGTATGCATTCTTTTCTTCTTTATTATTCAATTTAGATATCCTATAAATATAAGTAATTACAAGGAGAATTGACGCTGTTGTCCATGCAGCCACCTCACTAAGTGGTATTCCTTTAAATCCTATAAGTTTAGGAATTATCATTACAATTATAATTCTTGATGCAAATTCCAAAATTCCTGACAGCATAGGCACAAAAGTATCACCTATTGCTTGAAGTGTAGACCTGTAAATCCACAATACACCAAGTATACATAAAAATATGGATGTTATAACTAAGAATTCATATCCTATATCGATTACTTGAATTTCTGTCTCTGATACAAATAATGCAAGTAATTCTTTTCCAAAAATAATTGTACCCAATCCTATAATCACATTAATTGTAAACAATACAATATTTGTTTTTCGCACTCCTTCTTTTATTCTTGCAATTTTACCTGCTCCAAGATTCTGCCCTGCATAAGTAGCAATTGCACTTCCAAAAGTAACACTTATTTGCTCTAATATCATTATTATTTTAGATCCTGCTGAATATGCTGCAACTGAAATTGCACCATACCCATTTACTGCAAACTGAAGAACCATAACCCCAACTGCTGTTACTGAATTCATCAATGCAACGGGTAATCCTAATTTAAATGATTTAGTAAAGAAATTTTTATCAAAACTCCAATCTTCTCTGTATATTTTTATTACATCTATTTTAAGAATTTTATAAAAGCAAAATGCAGATGATACTAATTGTGCTATTACTGTAGCATAAGCAGCACCTGCTACTCCACTTTTAAATAGAACAATAAATAAAACATCAAGAATAATATTTATAACAGATGATATCAATAATGAATATAGTGGTGTCTTGCTATCTCCAAGGGCACGTAAAATTCCTGAAAGAAGATTAAATAATATTATTACAAAAATCCCCCAGAAAATCACTCTTATGTATGCATCAGCCTGAATTATTATATCTTCAGGAGTATTAAGAAGCATTAATAATTCTTTTGAAAATACAACACTGACAATTGTAATCACTGCCCCTACTATTCCATAAAGATAAATTGACATAGTTATAGATTTTCTTATGCTCTTATAATCCTGTGCTCCATAATATTGAGCTATAAGTATTGATAAACCTTGTGTAAGCCCAATAATAAAACCAAGCACAAGAAAATTTATTGAACCAGTAGCTCCAACTGCTGCTAATGCATTTACTCCTAAATATCTTCCTACAATTATAGTATCCACCATATTATATAACTGTTGAAATATATTTCCTATAAGTAAAGGCATAGCAAATGCCAATATTAATTTTATCGGATTTCCAGTCGTCATATTCATAATCTTTTCTTTATCCATTCAGTTACCCCACATATAATCTTTAAAATACTTTATTTTTTTAATATTTAAACTCAAATATTAATAAATAAATTTCAAAAAATTTTTTTCAATACACTTTTCAACTCTTTTATCTACAATATTTTCTGAATTCATATCAATTATATTTACATATTCTATACAATTCAATAAGAGAATTTCACAAAAACAATGCTGCATATTTTCTATTTTTCCCATAAAAATTATGCAGCACAAATTATTATAACTTAATTTATTATTAAAATTTAGAACCTATATTGCCATTGAGGATTGAATCTATAGTATTTTGAAGGCCTATGAGCCTTTTCTTTTGTAACTAAATCTGTTTCTATAACTTTATCTTTTATCATTCTCCACAATTCAGTGTGATCAAATTTTCTATTTAATATAACTTCATATATTGATTTTATTTCTGATCTTGTAAAGAATTCATCTACAAGATTAAATGCTATAGCTGTATATTGAATTTTATTTTTCAATCTCTGAAGCGCATCTACTATTATCCTGTAATGGTCAAAAGCAAGCGAATCTTCAGTTAAAGATTGCTGCATCACAACAGTTTCAACCTCAAGTGATTTTCCACGTCTTATATGTTTTTCTATAACTTTATAAGTTATTCTTATATCATTATTATCATTAATTAAATTTAAAAGCCATATATCTTCACTTTCACTAGATTTAATCTGTTCTCTAGAAATGTTAAACCATTCCACATCATCAGCATCATCACCAGCCCTTGGTTTTAAATGTTTATCTGGAATTAATGCCATATACGCTACTGAGATAACCCTCATTCTTGGATCTCTATTAACATTTCCATAAGTAGCAAGCTGTTCAAAATAAATATTTTCTAAATCTGTTTCTTCCTTTAATTCCCTTTCTGCTGCTTCTTCTAAGGATTCATGTATATCTACAAATCCTCCTGGAATAGCCCATTGTCCTATATATGGATGATCCTTTCTCTTGATAAGAAGAATTCTTAAATTTTTCTTATCAGCTTTTCTTATATCAGGATTTTCCTTATTTTTTACTGTAAATACTAATATGTCAGTTGTTACTGATGGTCTTTCATAATTGCCAGGTGAATATTCTTTTAAAAATTCTTCTTCTGTTAACCCTCTGCTATTAACCTTAGTTACAGACATACTATTCCCTCTCTTTCTTGAATATCTATACGTTTTTATCTTAAAGACAATTTGTCATTAACTTTCTATATTTATATTATTCTCATTTTATTACTTTGTCAATGATAAGATTTTATTAAGATGAAAATTAAGGAGCTGTTGCATTAAAAAATCCAATCACCATATATAGCATATTAATTAAGTTATTTGATGCCATATATAATATGATTTAATCTTTGTGCAACAGCCCCTTAATAATCCAAATAATATATATTATTTAAAATAATTTACTATTTTCTTGAAGATATTTATAATTCTTGTTAATATTCCTTCATCATCAGCACTTTTTTCTAAATCATTAGAACCATCATCATCATCATCTATCTTAATTTCTTCAGTTCTAACTATAATTTGTATACTTTCTGGTGACGGATTCTTGTCTGAAGTAAATGAAACAAAATTTTCACTATTATCCATGTTAAGTACATTACTATCAGATTCCGTATCATCCAATTCGTTATTTACTGCATCATGGATTGTATTATTAGAATTATTTATGTCATCTGAACTTTTTGTTAAATCTATACTTTTTTCAATTAAAGTCAAAGCAGCTTGAATTGAGTCATTTCTGGAATTTTTAAGTTCGCCTTCATTATTTACCAAGATATCCTGAATTGAGTTTATTAAACCTGTAATACTATCAACAACCCCATTCATCCCTTCACTTAACTCTTTCATATCATCTACCATGTCTAATGAATCAGTATAATAATTGTTTGCAGTCTCATTTAATGTTTCAACATTTTCCATTAATCTGTCTGCTATATCTGCTGATTTTTTTAAGTTATCAGTAATTTTTTTAGTTGCCTCTACAATATTTTCTGCATTATCAGCAGCGTTATTTGCCAATTTCAAATAATCTGTTCCTATGTCTAATATATCCTGTAAATCCTTATTTAAATCATCAGCATAATCTAGAAAATCCTTTAAACCATCGTTCATATCATCAAATCCGCTTATTGCTTTTTTTAGTTTTTTAATTATGCTGAGTGACTGATTACCGACATTATTAATATTTGAATCGCTTGATATACCTAGAGCTTTTTCAATTGCACTCTCAATATCACTTAAATTGTCAGAAGAATCTTGTCCCAAATCACTTAATTTGTCTAAACTATTTTTAAAATCTCTCTTTGTTTTTCTCAACCTATTTAAATCATCTGATAAATCATCTATTGCATCTGATGCATCATCATTTAAATCTTGTGACTTATCAAGAATTTTCTGTAATCTTGCTAAATCTCTTTTTAATTTATTTAAACAATCTCGATAATCCTGAGCTTGGTTCTTCAATTCTGACATAGTATCTACAATATTATTAACATCATTATTAGTATCATTTATACATTGAGAAGCCTTAGAAAAGTATGGTATAGTATTTGAAATCTCACTGCTCAAAATGCTCATTTTTTCAATAAGTTCATCAGTATTTCCATTTATCTCATCTTCAGAATTAGTCATATTATTTATTATATTATTTAAAGAATTTATACCATTCTTTAAATTACTTAAACTTGATCCCATATTTTTAAATGTAGTCAATACACTATTTAAACTATCATTTATTGAATCAAATGAATCCTGCACTTTGTCTTTTACTTCTTTAATCTGCTTAATTTTATCTAGTGTATCTAATGTACCTGGAATCATTGCCATTTCTACTCCATCAGTTTCAAAAGAATCTGTTCCAATTCTAATATTTACAGTTTTTTCTTCACCTGGCAATACAAAAAATACAACAGCTTTATATGTTCCCATGGATTGAATCTGAGCTCCTGGTGCTTCCACACTAAGTGTTTTCTCCATATCTGATAAAGACATTATTTGTAATACTATATTATTTTTATAATAATCTGGTATATTTTCATTAGGAGTTGCCTTTATTTCTATATCAACAAGTCCTGATGCTCCTTTTAATTTATCTGCATCTGTAGGAACTCCATTCAATTTATAACTTATATCAAATGTCCAAGGCATGTTCACACTTGATAAATCTTTAGGTACACATTCATAATAAAATCTTTTTTTGTCATTTTCCCCTGGTATATTCCATGTAACAGAATCATCATTTATTTCTGGCTGCAAATCACTGCTCATATTAGTTACTTTACTATATTCACCATAATCAGTAAAATTATTAATTCCATTTAAGCTAACACCTTTTACTACACTTAAATCAGCTATTTTTCCATAATAATCAAGCTTTGCATATGCAGCTTCATCAGTTGAAACCTGTGCTTTGTCAGCATATGCATTTAATGAAAAAGTAGATCCTATTATAGACACACATAATGCATACGATATTAACCTATTCAATTTCATTTTTCTCACGTCCTTTTAATTATTTGTTCTTATTCAAATTTAAACTTTTCTTGATGTTTTTAATATTTATCTTATTTAATTTAATATTGGATTTATGAAAAATAATTTTATCAGTCAATACTAATAAAGCAGGAAGCAATCCAAGTACAAATATTACACTAAAAAGTGCACCTCTTCCAATAAGCCTTCCAATATCCGCTATAGCTTGAACCGAAGATACAAAATATAGTGCATATCCTACACATGTAAGTATTGTTCCTGATGAAAATACAGATAATGCACTTCTTTCAATTGCTTTTATTGCAGCTTCACCTTTGTTACTTTCTTTTCTAAAATCAAGATAATTTCCTGTAAGCAATATCGAATAGTCGATTGTAGCTCCAAGTTGAAGAGAACTTACAATTATATATCCCATATAAATCAATTCTTGTCCATATACATATGGAAGCCCCATATTAACAAAAGTAGCAGCTTCTATTGGTATCAACACTACAAATGGAATTACCAGTGATTTAAAAGTAATAACCATTATTATAAATACTCCCACCATTGAAAGAATATTTACTTTACTATAATCATCTGTAATTATTTCTTTTATGTCCTGAGTTGATGGTGTTACACCTGTAACATAATTTTCATCGCTATAATATTTATTTACAATATTTTTTATTTGATCGCTAGCTTCAAATGCAGCCTTACTTTCACCTTTAGTTTTTGTATAAATAAGCATACGTGCATAATCATCTGTATGAAGAAGCTTTCTTGTATTTTCAGGAATAATCATCTCAGGAACCCCTTCTGGAAGTGTATCTGCCAAAGATGTTACTTTCCTTACATAATCTAAATCCTTAAGTTCATTTACCATATTTTTTTCAGTAACATTTGAAGTATTAGGAACAATAGCAAGTATTAAATTACTTCTTCCAAAATGTTTGTTTATTTCTTGAGTGTCTGAATATACAACAGTTCCTGGGCTAGCACCTAGTGATTCATTTCCATAAAGAAAATTGTTCATATTCTGTGCTACAAATGAAGGAACAGAAACGATAACTGCTACTACAATAATTGTATATCTCAACTTATATAATACTTGTCCAAGTTTTTCAAATGATGGTGTGAAAGGCTTATGTGCTGTTTTTTCTATTTTATCTGCAAATCTCAAAATTAAAGACGGCATCAAAAATAAAACTGACACTATACTTATTACTATTCCTTTTGCAAGAACTAATCCCATATCATACCCGATGGAGAAGTTCATTATTGTAAGAGCCAGAAAACCTACTATAGTTGTTGCTCCACTGGACAATATAGATATTACTGAAAGTTTTATTGCACTAGCTATTGCCTCTTCATTACTTAATCCTTTAGCTTTTTCTCTAGTAAATGAATGCAACAAGAAAATAGAATAATCCATTGCAACTGCAAGTTGCAATACTGCTGCAATACTATATGTTAGAAATGAAACTGTTCCTAAAAATATATTTGATCCCATGTTTATTATTACTGCAATTCCCATTACAGTTAAAAATAAAACTGGTTCAAACCAAGATGTTGTTGTTAATATTAATATTAATGCAATTATAGATACTCCAAGTATTACTGCAATAGTCATTTCTCTTTTTAAAGTTTCATCAAGAGATTTATTTTCAACTGCTGGTCCAGAAAAATATCCCTTATCTCCGGTTATTTCTTTTATATCATCTATAGCTTTAGAAGTTTTTGAACTTGTGTCCCCTTCCTTAAATACAATATCCATTACTGAATAATTATCTTTATAATAATCATCAATTTTTGAATAATCAATAAAATTGTTACTCTGATATATATCTGTAGTATCATCAGCCCAAGTAACCATATCGACTCCATCAACAGCTGCAATTTTATCTTTGACTATTTTAGCTTCATATATAGACACATCTTTAACCATTATTCTAGCTGTACCAGGATAACTGAACTGATCTTCTAAAACATTAATACCAATTTTAGAAGGTGCTGTTTCAGGAAGATACTTAGTTAAATCGTAATTTACTTTTACAAATGGAAATTCTATTACACTTAATATAACCAGTACTATAAAAATTTTTTCAATTATATTTCTTTTGTAAATTATCATATCTATAATAAAGTTATTTTTTTTACTCATGTATTTATCTCCTCCTGACTAACTTTAATATGATAAAATTAACTCTGATGATTTTTTATTTATATACTATTTATATTTGCATTTATATTAAAATAATTATCATTTCAACCATCTCCATATTACCACAAAATAATATATTTTTTCCACATTGCAAATACATTTTTACTATAGTTTTAAAAAAATTTGTCAAAAGAAATTTTCAATATTTATCTATAATTTCAAGAAGACTTAAATATTATACTGTTAATTTATTTTTACTCTTTATTGAGATAAAAATTGACAGACAAAATCCAACAAACACAAATATATCTAAAGATAAAACTGCATATTTAAATCCAACAGCTACTGAATTTTCTATGCTTTCCACAGCTGTGATTGATTTTTCCTGTACTGCTGACATTATTCCTATAAATACTGCTGAACCTATTGCCGCTGCAACCTGCTGAAGCGTATTTAAAATTGCCACACCATGCGGATAATATTCCATTGGCAATTTGTTCAAAGCAGTGGTCTGAGATATTGATAATGAACAACCTATTCCAACGGTAGTTGTCAAGAAGTTTGTCGCAAAAACTTCTCAGCATTACATCGTATATTTAAAAATATTTCTATATTTACAATTATTTAACTACTAGGTTTATATTAATCCTGAGTTATAATATAGCTTCATTTTTAA